>CAYRFT010000263.1:0-3027 GCA_964423585.1 uncultured Parabacteroides sp.
GGGGACGGCTATCCCATCCGGTTCATCTCATGCTCCACTTCCTGCAGGAGCATCACACGCTCGATGGAATACGTGGAATCGCGGGTCTGCACATAGTAGAGGAGCTCCCGCGCCTTGTCCAACAAAGGAAAGGGGAGGCTGGAGACATAGCTCTCCTCGATGAGGAGCTTGGCGGCCAGTTCCAGACGTTGCAGCCCGCAGCCGTCGTCCTGGTCCAAGGCCCGCTCCGCCTCCTCCGGGGAGTGCCCCAGCAAGAAGGCCGCATCCGTCTTGAGCGCGGAGAAAGCCTGCCCGATAAGGCCCGCGTTCCCGTCCGCGCCGTCCCCGTTCTTCCGGTTGGACACGAGCCGGGCGATGGCCTTGCCCAGCTCCTCGATCTGCACCATGATAAAATCCCTCTTCAGCATGGCCTATTCGTTTCCGACCGTGACGCTGAGGATGCGGATGTCCTTCAGGGGGCGGTCGTATTTGTCCGTCTTCTGGGCGGCAATCTTGTCAAGCACCTCGAAGCCCTCCGTCAGCTCGCCGAAGACCGTATAAACGCCGTCCAGATGGTGGCAGCCGCCCACGGTCGTATAGGCTTCCCGCTGCTCGTCGGTGAACACCAAATGGCCGGGCGTCGCCAGGATCAACGAGTCTATCTTGGCATTGATGCCGGCCACCCGCCTGTTGTACTCGCGCGGGTTGTCCGCCTTGAGCATCTGGAGCTCCACCTTCACCGGGTAGTAATACAAGTCGAGGGCCTTCTTCCGGATGGACTGGTTCTTCGCCTTTTCCAACGTGTCCAGTTCGCCGCCCCGGTAAATCTTGCCTTCGACGATGAAGAACTGCGACATGTCGGACTTCTTTTGCGGGTTCACGTCGTCGTTCTGGCGCGGGGCTGCCAATGCTCCCTTCTTGTGGAAATGCTCCGCCCGGAACTCCGGCAGGATCTCGGCGTTCCTGTCGCCGAAACCGACCCGCACGCCCGGGGAGGCGTTCCGCGAGTCGGGCGCGCCTCCCTGTATCATGAAATCTTTGATGACGCGCGTGAAAAGCGTCCCGTCGTATTCCCCTTTCTTCGCCCGCGCGATGAAAGTCTTCACATGGTTCGGGACATCGCCATACAGCTTGGCCTTCATGACTCCCGCGGTGGTCGTGATGGTGACGACCGGCTCGACGGCTTCCGACGGGCAGGCCAATGCGCCCGCCAGGCCGAAGATGAATAAAAAGACAAGGTGTTTCATTTTTCGTGTATTATAGGGTGAATTCTTTTAGATAAGGAAGGAGGGAAAGGCCCGGCTATTCCCACTCGATCGTCGCGGGCGGCTTCGAGCTGATGTCATACACCACGCGGTTGACGCCTTTCACCTTGTTGATGATCTCGTTGGAAACCTTGGCCAGGAACTCGTATGGCAAGCGCGCCCAGTCAGCCGTCATCGCGTCCGACGAGGTGACGGCGCGGAGGGCGACCGTATTTTCATACGTGCGTTCGTCGCCCATCACGCCCACGGAGCGGACGGGCAGCAAGATGGCCCCCGCCTGCCATACCTTGTCGTACAAGCCCCACTCGCGCATCAGCGACATGTAGATGTCGTCCGCCTCCTGGAGGATGCGCACTTTCTCCGCCGTGATGTCGCCCAGTATGCGGATGCCCAGGCCCGGCCCCGGGAACGGATGCCGCCTGATAAGATGTTCCGGCATGCCCAGCTCGATGCCGACGCGCCGGACTTCGTCCTTGAACAGCAGGCGCAACGGTTCAACCAGCCGCAGGTCCATCTTCTCCGGCAGGCCGCCCACGTTGTGGTGGCTCTTGATGGTGGTCCCTGTAATCGACAACGATTCGATGACATCCGGGTAGATGGTGCCTTGCCCCAGCCATTTGATGCCTTCCAGCTTGCGGGCCTCCTCCTCGAATATGTCGATGAAGCCCTTGCCGATGATCTTGCGTTTCTTCTCCGGCTCGGAGACCCCCGCCAGCCCGCGATAGAACCTGTCTTTTGCATCGACACCGACGACCTTCAGCCCGAGATGCCCGTAATCGCGCAACACGTCCTCGAACTCGTTCTTCCGGAGCAGGCCGTGGTCAACAAAAATGCAAGTCAGGTTCTCGCCGACGGCCTTGTTGAGCAGCATCGCGGTAACAGACGAATCGACTCCTCCCGACAGGGCCAGGATCACCTTGTCGCCGCCCAGCTTCCCTTTCAGTTCGGCGACCGTCGATTCGATGAAGGAGGCCGGTGTCCAGTCTTTGGCGCAGCCGCAGATGTCCAAGAAATTGTCGAGCAGCCTCATGCCGTCGGACGTGTGCGACACCTCCGGATGGAACTGCACGCCCCACGTGTCCTCGCCCTCGACATGGTAGGCCGCGTTCCGCACGTCGTCCGTGCCGGCAATCGCCTTGAAACCTTCGGGCAACCGCGTGATGGTATCGCCATGCGACATCCAGATTTGCGACCCCGGCCGGATGCCTTTCAGCAAGGGGTCGTTCCCGTCGATGAAATTCAGGTTGGCACGCCCGTACTCGCGCGAACGGGCCGGTTCCACCTTCCCGCCGGACGAATAGGCGATGAACTGGGCCCCGTAGCAGATGCCCAAGACCGGATATTTGCCGCGAATGCGCCCCAGGTCGGCCTTGAAGGCTTTTTCGTCATATACGGAATAAGGGCTGCCGGAGAGGATTACCCCTTTCACGTCGGCCGCGCCATGCGGGAACTTGTTGTAAGGGACGATTTCGCAGTACATGTTCAACTCCCTGACGCGCCGGCCTATGAGCTGCGTGGTCTGCGAACCGAAATCGAGAATGATAAGTCTTTCGTGCATGCGGTTGTCTTTATTGAAACATTTGCGCAAAGGTAATAAAATATTGCATGATTCCGCCGGGCGAGCCTATTTCTTCCGCCGGGCGCGCCATTCGCAGCCCTGCAATTCTTTCAATGAGTCTCATCGGACCAATCGGAGAGTTCTTTTTTCTTCAATGAGTCTCATTGGACTAATCGGAGCACTCTTCCTGCTTCAATGAGTCTCATCGGGCCGGGCGGAGCACTC
>CAYRFT010000264.1:0-3003 GCA_964423585.1 uncultured Parabacteroides sp.
TGCATGCAAACGAGCAAATAAAAGAAAAGCTTCCTATCGATTCCGATAAGAAGCCCATAATCCTTGTGCGGACCGAACCCCGATGAGGTTATCCCAGATACGACTTCAAGAGCTTGCTGCGCGTTCCTTGCCTCAACCTTCTGATCGCCTTTTCCTTGATTTGGCGCACCCGCTCACGTGTGAGGCCGAATTTGTCGCCAATCTCTTCCAATGTCATCTCCTGGCACCCGATGCCGAAAAACATTTTGATAATCTCACTCTCCCTTTCGGTCAATGTGGCAAGAGCCCTGTCGATTTCCTTCGATAAGGACTCGTTCATCAACGATCGGTCTGCGATAGGCGCATCATCGTTCACAAGCACATCCAAAAGGCTATTGTCTTCGCCTTCGACAAACGGGGCATCCACCGAGATATGACGACCTGACACTTTCAGCGTATCGGAAATCTTATCTACGGGGATATCCAATTCTTCAGCAAGTTCTTCCGGAGAAGGACGGCGTTCGTTTTCTTGTTCGAACTTCGAGAATGCCTTGCTGATTTTGTTCAGCGAGCCGACCTGGTTCAGCGGGAGGCGGACAATGCGGGACTGCTCTGCCAACGCTTGTAAAATAGACTGGCGAATCCACCATACGGCATACGAAATGAACTTGAAGCCTCGCGTCTCGTCGAACTTTTCAGCCGCTTTAATCAAGCCCAAGTTCCCTTCGTTGATTAAATCGGGCAAACTCAAGCCTTGATTCTGGTATTGCTTGGCCACAGAAACAACGAAACGCAAATTGGCTCTTATCAATTCTTCCAATGCCTTACGGTCACCTCTTTTGATAGCCTGTGCCAACTCAACTTCCTCTTCTACTGTAATAAGATCTTCACGGCCTATCTCCTGAAGATACTTGTCCAATGAAGCGCTCTCGCGATTGGTAATGGATTTTGTAATTTTTAATTGTCTCATCCAATAAATCTAATTGAAAAAACAGGGGTACAAAGTTAAATTAAATCTACCAAAAAACAGGCTGAACACTTATCATGTTCAGCCTATTATATACTTTTAACGTTTTAATATACATCTTCCCATTCCGAAGAAGTCAGACGCTTTGAAAAAGCATTCCATGCAAAAACATGCTATTTTTATTCACCCAAATCGATTGCGTAATATTTAGTCCTGCCATTCGGATAGAATCCTTTGATGAACAAGCCTTGATCTTCCGCGCGGCCGTGCAAAATATCATCCACAATCTTTTCCAAATCCTCCGGAGCCTTTACCCGCTGGTTGTTGACAATCATGATGATGAAACCCTTCTTGATGCCGGCATCTTTCAACTTGCCGTTCGTCAATCCGGTGACTTCAATGCCATAGCCGATGCCATATTCGCGTTTTTCCTTATCGGTCAAAGCCCGGAAAGCACCGCCCAGCAATTCTGTCCCATCGTCGGGGGTAATCACTTTCACGCTTCCTTGCGCATTCTTCAGTTGGACTTCAAAGCTCTTTTCCGTTCCTTTCCGATTAACCTTCACCGTGACTTTATCGCCGGGGCGGTATTTGCCGATCTGCTCCTGTAAGGCATTTGCAGACTTCACCTTCACGCCATTGACAGCCACAATCACGTCGCCGATTTCAATGCCTGCTTCCTTGGCCACGCTCCGGTCTGCAAACTCGGTCACGTATGCGCCTTCTGACACCTTGATATTTTCCTTCATGCCCTTCAGCTCGGTCTTGTATTCATCCGGGACGTTAGGCATGCTTATTTGATCCATAATATCCCCCACGCCTATGATTTGCACGCCCAAAACGGCCCGTTGGACAGTACCATATTGTTTCAAGTCGCTGGCGACTTTTCCGGCAATGCTGATCGGCACGGCAAACGAGTATCCGGCATAACTGCCCGTTTCCGAATAAATGGCCGTGTTTATCCCGACCAATTCGCCTTTTGTATTGACCAGGGCGCCGCCGCTGTTGCCCGGATTGACAGCCGCATCCGTCTGGATAAACGATTCTATTTTGCTTTTGTCTCCTGAACCGAGGGATATCCCGCGGCCTTTGGCACTTACAATGCCTGCCGTCACCGTTGAGGTCAGATTGAACGGATTGCCGACGGCCAGGACCCATTCCCCCACCTTTAATTTTTCGGAATCGCCAAAAGGAATGGTTGGCAAGTCTTTCGCTTCAATCTTGATCAAGGCAATATCCGTCGCCGGGTCCGTCCCTATCAACTTGGCCTCAAACTTGCGGTTGTCATTCAATGTCACTTCCAGCTCGTCGGCTCCCTCTATCACATGGTTGTTCGTCAAAATATATCCGTCCGTGGATATAATCACGCCGGAACCCGATCCTACGCGGGGCTGGGATTTCGGACGCTGGAAACTGCCACCGCCGCCAAATCCGAAGAAATATTCAAACGGATCGATATATTGATCCTGCGAGGAAGACTCTTTTGCATTCTGCGTCGCCATGATATGCACCACTCCATGCACGGCGCTCTCTGCCGCTATCGTGAAATCCGTATTTTCAGCAGCGACGGACGCATAATTCACCAATCGCACCGGCTGGCTGAACACATTTGATATACTATCCCCTCCTGATACGGCATATTGCGGATGCTTCATCATATACGTGCTTGTGCCAATCGCGGCGCCCGAGCCTACAGCCGCCACCAAGGCAACGCCTAAAACTCCTTTCCAAATTGCATTCATACTTCTTTTATCTAATTAGGTTCAACATTCAATTTTAACACTTTCACCGCGACAAAGAAAGGACAAAAAACGTACAAGTGCTTCTTTTCATCTCCATTTTTTATCACTTTTAACGAGTAATATCTCAGGCTTAACCAGGGTTAACGGCACTTTGTGATGCAAAGTGCCTTTTTAACAATTCGTTTCCTGACATTCTTTCTGCATCATCGTAAAAACAGTCCCAAAATGGCAGGAAGGTTTATTGCCGCGCCGGGAGTTCCCGGATTCCTTTCCGTCATGGCAAGAAAAAGGGCGGAGGGAGGAGGATATGGAAAG
>CAYRFT010000265.1:0-2993 GCA_964423585.1 uncultured Parabacteroides sp.
CCCTTGCCGGGAATTTTACGGGCAAGATTGTTTTTCTTTTTCTTGCCTGAATAGATACCCATGGCAAATATTCCCTATATTTGCGCTTGCACTTCGCAAAGCGGGAGGTCGCCATGGATGAATTGAAAGACATGCTGAACACGAACAATACAAATGCAAGGACGACGGAAACATCGCAGTTGTCTCCTGCCGAACAAATGATACAAGACGGGTTCAACGACCTGTTGAAGGATTACGAGAACTCCAACCACCGCCACAAGGTGGAACGCATTACCAAGGCGTTCGTCTTTGCCAGGCAGGCGCACGAGGGGGTCAAACGCCGTTCGGGAGAGCCGTATATCATGCACCCGATCGCGGTAGCCAAGATCGTCTGCAGCGAGATGGGGCTGGGGTCCACGTCCATTTGCGCCGCCTTGCTCCACGACGTGGTGGAAGACACGGAATATACGGTGGAAGACATCCGCAACATGTTCGGCGACAAGATCGCGCAGATTGTGGACGGGCTGACCAAAATCTCAGGCGGCATCTTCGGGGAACAGGCCTCCGCCCAGGCGGAGAATTTCCGCAAGCTGCTCCTGACCATGAGCGACGATATACGGGTGATCCTGGTCAAGATTGCCGACCGCCTGCACAACATGCGCACCTTGGGCTTCATGCTCCCGGCCAAGCAGTTCAAAATCGCGGGAGAGACGCTTTACCTGTATGCCCCGCTGGCCCACCGGCTGGGATTGTTCTCCATCAAGACGGAACTGGAAGACTTGAGTTTCAAATACGAGCATCCGCAGGAGTACGAGACCATCCGCAGGAAGCTGGAGGCCACGGCTCCCGCCCGCGAGCTTTTGTTCAAGCATTTTGCCGAGCCGGTGGATGCCAGGCTGAAGGCGATGGGGATGCAATACGAGATGAAGGCCCGCGTGAAATCCATTTATTCCATCTGGAACAAGATGCAGGCGAAGAAGGTCGCCTTCGAGGATATCTACGACATTTACGCCGTCCGCATCATCTTCGACCCGCAGCCGGGCGTGGACGAGAAGAACCAGTGCTGGGACATCTATTCCGTCATCACGGACATTTACCGCATCCGTTCGGACCGTATCCGGGATTGGGTGAGCCGCCCGAAGGCCAACGGATACCAGGCCTTGCACCTGACGGTGATGGGCACCGACGGGCAGTGGGTGGAAATACAGATCCGCAGCCGGCGGATGAACGACATTGCCGAGAAGGGCTTTGCGGCGCATTGGAAGTACAAGGAGAACCACGTGGAGGAGGACACGGAGCTTGACAAGTGGCTCCAGACCATCACCGAAATCCTGGAAAGCCCGGACCCCAACGCCCTGGACTTCCTCGACACCATCAAGCTGAATCTCTTCTCTTCCGAGATATTCGTCTTTACCCCGAAAGGAGATTTGAAGACCTTGCCCCAGGGCGCCACGGCCCTCGACTTTGCCTATGCCCTGCACTCCGACGTGGGGAACAAGTGCATCGGGGCGAAGGTGAACCATCGGCTCGTCCCCCTGAGCCACAAGCTGAGCAGCGGCGACCAGGTGGAAGTCCTGACTTCCCGTTCGCAGATGCCGCAGGCGGATTGGCTGAATTTCGTGACGACGGCCCGGGCGAAAGCCAAGATCACCGCGGCGGTGCGCCGTGTCCGGAAAGAAGCGATCGAAAGCGGGGAAGCCAAGGTCCTGGTGGCGTGCCGGAGGTCGGAGGTGGAGCCTACTTCGCAGAACCTGGACAAGCTGGCGATGTGTTACGGCTTCAGCAAGCGCGACGACTTGTATTATTCGGTCGAAAAGGGCGAGGTGGAACTGCCGGAAAACATCGGCAAGCTCTTCCGCGAGCAGGACGGGAGCGGCCTTTTCAAGTATGTGAAGCAGGCCTTGCGACGGGCTACCAAATATGCCAAATCGGCTCCGGAAGAAAAAACCGACGAGCCGCAGGCGCAGGAAAAGCCGGCCTACGACACGAAGAAGCCGTATGTCTTGAAGGAAGAAGCCTTCGAACGCAATTACGTGATTGCCGAGTGTTGCAAGCCGATACCGGGCGACGAGACGCTGGGCTTTGTCAACGACGACGGGAATGTGGTGGTGCACAAACGCTCGTGTCCCGTTGCCACGCGCCTGAAGAGCAGTTTTGGCGAGCGCATCCTGAATACGGTGTGGAGCGACCACCAGCTTTCTTCCTTCGAGGCGACGCTGGAGGTAAAGGGTATCGATTCGCTGGGCGTGTTGAATGAGATGACGAAAATCATTTCGGAAGAATTCAACGTATATATCATCCGCCTCTTGATCGAAGCCAAGGACGGCGTTTTTGAAGGCCGCATCAAACTGAAGGTGCACGACGTGGAAGACATCCAGAAGCTTTGCGTGCGCCTTTCGAAAATCGAAAACATCAAGTCTGTTTCCCGCATTGCCGACTGACGGCGCGGGCAGGAATCCGGAGACCGTTGTCAGAACGGCAGGTCGTCAATCGGGCCGGAAGAACCGAAATCGGAATCGACCGTCGGGACTCCCGGCGGCACCATGTTGTCCGGCGTAGCGTTTGCGGCGGCTGCGGCGGCAGGCGTTGCTGCCGGACGTTCCACTTTCCAGGCATTGATGTTGGTGTACCATTTGTCCTTGTATTCGCGGCTTTCGATGTCGAACGAGACCGTCACTTCTTCGCCCTGCCGGATGGCCGCATGGGCAATGCGCTCCGCCCCGAACAACTGGAAGCAGACTTTCTTGGGATACGGGTCGTTCGTTTCCAACACATATTCCTGTTTCTTCCATTCGTTTCCGTTCCTGCTGGTACCGCCTTGTTCCGGCAGAATCATGATGATTTTCCCTGTAATTTCCATATCCTATCGTATTATTGTTGACTTGTTGATTGTGTGGCGAAGGTACGGCTTTTCCGGCGTAAAACCTTGCGGCATCCGGCAAATTATTTCGGGGCAGGACCGGCCGGCTGGTGCGATATTGCAGAGTCAATCGGAAGGATTTTCATTTCCGGGT
>CAYRFT010000266.1:0-2984 GCA_964423585.1 uncultured Parabacteroides sp.
GTGGAATTTTGCTTTATTTCTGTTTCCTTTTCCTGCGTTCCATTTCCGCCTTCAGCATCCGGAGCTCGCGCCCCGTCTGCCCGGCGACGGAGGTGTTTTCCTCGGCCCGCCTGATCAGATAAGGAAGGACATCCTTGACACGGGCGTATGGGACATACTTCGTCACGTTGTATCCCTCGTGGGCCAGGTTGAACGATATATTGTCGCTCATGCCCAACAGTTGGGCGAAGAAAATCCGGGGGTCGTCCTTCTTCAGTCCCTTTTCCTCTATCAGCTCGGCCAGCTTGTAATTGCTTTCCTCGTTGTGGGTGCCCATGAACAACTCGAAGCGGTCGATATGCCCGACGACGAAGCGCACGCCTGCATTATAGTTCTCGTCCGTGGCCTGTTTGTCCTTGCAGATGGGGTCGGGATAGCCCATGGCCGCCGCGCGGGCGCGTTCCTCTTCCATGTAGGCACCGCGCACGAACTTTATGCCGGGGATATAGTCTTTCTCGAGCGCGTCGGCATAGATCTTCTCCAGATAAGCCATGCGGTCGTGCCGGTACATCTGCAACGTCGCAAAGACGATGGCGCGTTTCTTGTTGAACTTCCGCATGGCCTCGTCCGTCAGGCTGTCGATGGCATCCTGGAAACAGTAGTCCTCCGCATCCACCAGGACGCGCACGCCGTTGTCGTATGCCCGTTGGCACAGGGCCATGAAACGTTCCTTGAATTCCCGGAAGGCCTTCACCTCCTCTATCGTCAGCTCGCCGCGCTTTTCCGAAGCCTTGGCAAGCAGTTCGTCCGTGGTGATGGTGGAAGGTTTGAACACGGCATAGGCGAGGTTCTTGTTCTCCTTGGCATAATCGATGGAGCGGATTGTCTCGTCGAACGTGGCCCGGATGCCCTCGGGCGTCTGTTCCCCTTCCGCCGAGAAGTCAAGCGTTGACATCACATTGAACTCTTTCAGATGGTTGATCGCCTTTTCGCAATCCCGCAGGGTCTCCCCGCCGACGAATTGCTTGTACAAGGTAGGCTTCACCGCCCACGCCAGCGGGAAATGAATCTTCAAGGCGGCCGCAACGCCCCATTTGGCAAACTTGACCAAGCCCGGGCGTTTGATCGTATTGAACAGGAGGTAAGCGTTCTTCAGCTCGCTTTCGCTTTTCGCCGAGAAGGCGATTTCCGTATTATTAAAATCAAGCATGATTGTCTTCTGATTTATCAAGTTGAAAACTATGACCCGGTTCTATTCTTCCCCCAGGAACGGATAGCCGTAAGCGGTCGGAGGGACCAGCGTCTCTTTGATGCAGCGCGGATTCGTCCAGCGTATCAGGTTCAGAGGCCCGCCCGCCTTGTCGTTCGTGCCGGACGCGCGGGAGCCGCCGAACGGCTGCTGTGCGATGACCGCGCCCGTCGGCTTGTCGTTGATATAGAAGTTGCCGGCGGAATAGCGCAGAATGTCGAACGCCTTGCTGATGGCGTAACGGTCGTAGGCGAATATCGAGCCCGTCAGGCCGTATGGGGAGGTACGGTCGCAAAGCCGCAGCGTCTCCTCGTAGTCTTTGTCCTCATACACATAGACCGTGATGACCGGGCCGAAGATCTCCTCCACCATGCTCTTGTACGCCGGATTGGTCGTCCGGATGACCGTCGGCTCGACGAAGTAGCCCACGGACTTGTCCCCATGCCCGCCGAACAGGATCTCCGCATCCGGCGACTGCCTGGCATGTCCGATATACCCCATGATATTATCGAACGAAGCCTCATCGATAACGGCATTGACGAAATTGGTAAAGTCGCGCACGTCGCCCATCCTGATTTCTTTCAGCATGTCGCCCACATATCCTTTTACTTCTTTCCACAGGGAAGCCGGGATGTAGGCGCGGGAGCCTGCCGAGCATTTCTGCCCCTGATATTCGAACGCCCCCCTGACGATGGCTGTCGCGATGTCCAACGCCGAAGCGGACGGATGAGCGAAGATGTAATTCTTGCCGCCCGTTTCCCCGACAATCTTCGGATAGGATTTGTAATGCCCCAGGTTCTCGCCGATCTGCCGCCACAAGGTATTGAACGTGGTGGTCGAGCCCGTGAAATGGAAGCCTGCCAGGTCCGGGCTTGCCGTGATTACCTTGCCGATGAGGCTGCCCTGCCCCGGTATGAAGTTGACGACGCCGTCGGGCAGCCCGGCTTCCTTGAAGACTTTCATCAGGAGGTAATTGGAATATAAAGCCGTCGTGGAGGGCTTCCATACGGCGACGTTGCCCATCATCGCCGGAGCCATATTCAGGTTGGAAGCGATGGAGGTGAAGTTGAACGGGGTCAGCGAAAAGACGAACCCCTCCAGCGCCCGGTATTCCATCCGGTTCAGGATTCCTTTCTCCGAATAGGGCTGGTCCGCATAGACCTGGCCGGCATAAAACGTGCTGAAACGGAGGAAGTCTATCAGTTCGCAGGGGGCGTCGATCTCCGCCTGGAAAGGATTCTTGCTTTGTCCCAGCATGACGGAGGCGTTCAGGACATAGCGGTACTTGGTCGCCAGGAGCTCCGCCACCCGCAGCATCAGGGACGCACGTTCGACCCACGGCAGGGCCGACCACTCCCCGTGGGCTTTCATGGCCGCGTCGATGGCCATCCGCACTTCCTTTTCGCCCGCTTTGTGGTAGGTGGCCAAAACATGGTGATGGTCGTGCGGCATGACGACGTTGCCCGTGTCGCCCGTGTAAACTTCTTTCCCGCCAATGACGAGGGGTATTTCCCATTTCTCTGAAGCCAACTGCGCCAAGGCGCTTTTCAAAGCCTTTTTCTCGCCTGACCCGGGAGCGTAGGGCTTTACCGGTTCGTTCTCCGGCTTGGGGAATCTGAAAATCGCATTATCCATAAGGTATTTATACTTTTAAAGGTTTTATTTATCCGCGCAAATATAACCAATTCTTTCAGATGTACAGGGTCCGGGGCATCAAAAAACGCCGCAAAACAAACAGGAAAGTTTCCGATAGGCA
>CAYRFT010000267.1:0-2977 GCA_964423585.1 uncultured Parabacteroides sp.
TGCCTTTCCTTGATTTTTTATTGCCCGGTTTTGCATTTGCAGGGCGGAATCCGCCGGTCAGTACAGGCTTCCTTTATATAAGTCGTCGAAATTGGAATGCGAGCCTTCGGCCAGTTTCGCCTCTTCTCCTTCCGGGTTCAGTTCGATGGACTTCTTCAGGTCCTCGAAAGCGCCGGCCTTGTCTCCCTTCAAGTTTTTGGCCCGTCCCCGTTCGGAATAGAACTTTCCCTGGTCGGGGGCGTTTTCAATGGCCTCGTCGAAAAAGGAGACGGCCTCGTCCAGCTTGTTCCGGGCAATCAGCAGGCGGCCGATCCACAAGGTCGCGTCCTCATTGAAGGGATTCAGCTCCAGGACGCGGTGGAAGGCGGCGTCGGCTTGCTCCGTATCCTCCATCATCGCATGGATTTTCCCCTTCAGCAGGTACGCCATGTCTTCTTCCGGGTTCAGCTCGATCACTTTTTGGATGTCTTCCAGGGCTTCCGCGCCCTGCCGCATCTCCAGCAGGATTTCGGCGCGCAGCTGGTACGCCTCGGCGAAATCTTCACGCATGGCGACGACCCGCGTCAAGTCGGCGACGGCCCCCAGCAAGTCGCCCGTCGCGTGCTTGGCCTTCGCCATCATGTAATAGGCCGCCGCGTTCTCCGGCTGGATCGCGATGATAGCCTGGCAGTCGGCGATGGCCTCGGCGTTCTTGTCCAACAGGAAAAGGACCTGGATGCGCGTCAGCAAGGTGTTCTCGTCTTCGGGCCTTAGCTCGTGCATCTTGTCCAGCACGCCCAAGGCCTCCTCCGGTTTCCCGGAGGCGATATAGGCCGCCGTCAGGAACGAGCGCGTCTCAAAGTCTTCCCGGATGTTCAACGCCTCTTCAAAGCAACGGATGGCGTAAGCGTACTTGTGTATCTTTTGCGCGCGTACCCCGTCGTATTTCAATATGTCGAAATTTTTCCCTTCCGCCTTCCGGCCTCCTTCCGCCGGTCCTTTCGGCCGCGAAGAAAACAATGATTTAAAAAAGCCCATGATTCTTTTGTCTTTAACATATTCCTTGCAAAAATAAAGAAAACAGCCCAACAAACAAATATTTTATTTTATTCGAGACGTTTTTCCGGATGTTTTGTCATTCTCGGGAAAAACAAACATTCGCAATTCATTGTGCCCCGCATCGAAAGAAAAAGGTTGTGCCGGAGTTTTGACACAACCTCGAAAGGGGACGAGGCGTCCCGCTTATTTCGACTTGCAGCCGGGGCAGCGGGAGCGGATCTGCTCGAAGAAGTCGTTTCCCTTGTTGTCAACCAGGATAAACGCCGGGAAGTCTTCCACTTCGATCTTCCAGATGGCTTCCATGCCCAATTCCGGATATTCCACGCATTCGATGCTCTTGATGTTGTCTTGGGCCAGGATGGCGGCAGGCCCGCCGATCGAGCCGAGGTAGAAGCCTCCGTGTTTCCGGCAGGCGTCGGTCACTTGCCGGCTGCGGTTGCCTTTCGCCAGCATGACCATCGAGCCGCCGTGGCTTTGGAACAAATCGACATAGGGGTCCATGCGTCCCGCCGTCGTCGGCCCCATCGAGCCGCAGGCCATGCCCGCCGGGGTCTTCGCCGGTCCCGCGTAGTAAACCGGGTGGTCCTTGATGTATTGCGGCAGTTCTTCCCCGCGGTCGAGGCGTTCTTTCAGTTTGGCATGGGCGATGTCCCGTCCCACGATGATCGTGCCGTTCAGGGAAAGGCGGGTGGCCACCGGGTACTTGTCCAGTTCGGCGAGGATTTCCTTCATCGGGCGGTTCAGGTCGATCTTCACGGCATTGCCCTCGCCGGCCCGCCGCAGCGTTTCGGGAATCAGTTCGCCCGGATGGGCATCCAGCTTTTCAATCCAGATGCCGTCCTTGTCGATCTTGCATTTGATGTTGCGGTCGGCGGAACAGGAAACGCCGAGGCCTACCGGGCAGGAAGCCCCGTGGCGCGGCAAGCGGATGATGCGGACGTCGTGCGCATAGTATTTGCCTCCGAACTGTGCGCCCAAGCCTATCTTGTGCGCTTCTTCCAGGACTTTCTTCTCCAATTCCACGTCGCGGAAGGCATGGCCGTGTTCGTTCCCCGCGGCGGGCAATGCGTCGTAATAACGCGCGGAAGCCAGCTTGACGGTCAGCAGGTTCTTCTCGGCCGAAGTGCCGCCTATCACGAACGCGATGTGATACGGGGGGCAAGCGGCCGTGCCCAGCGTCTTCATCTTGTCAACGAGGAAGGGGACGAGTGTCTCCGGGTTCAGGATGGCCTTCGTCTCCTGGTACAGATAAGTCTTGTTGGCCGAGCCCCCGCCTTTCGTGACGCACAGGAATTTGTATTCCATGCCCTCCGTGGCCTCGATGTCGATCTGGGCCGGCAGGTTGCATTTGGTATTCACTTCCTCGTACATGCTCAACGGGGCATTCTGCGAATAACGCAGGTTCTCTTCGGTGTAAGTCTTGTACACGCCTTCGGAGAGGGCTTCTTCGTCGCAATAGCCGGTCCAGACCTGCTGTCCTTTTTCGCCGTGGATGATGGCCGTTCCCGTGTCCTGGCAGAAAGGCAGGACGCCTTTGGCGGCCACTTCGGCGTTGCGGAGGAACGTCAGCGCGACATACTTGTCGTTCTCGCTGGCTTCCGGGTCGTTTAGGATTTTGGCCACTTGCTCGTTGTGCGAACGGCGGAGCAGGAACGATACGTCCCGGAACGCCGCGTTGGCCATGGCGGTCAATCCTTCTTTCGCGATTTTCAGGATGGGTTTTCCTTCAAATTCTGAAACTGACACATAATCTTTTGTCAGCAAATAATACGCTGTCGTATCCGGTCCCAATGGGAACATCGGCTGATACTTGAATGGAGGTGTTGCCATAATGTCTTATGTTTAATTTAATATTGGTTGTCGTCCTTACAGGCAGACAAACTTAGTCAAAATTCACGAAAAACCATCATCCGGCCGCAAAAATCCTAAAATTTGCCGG
>CAYRFT010000268.1:0-2961 GCA_964423585.1 uncultured Parabacteroides sp.
CTTCCCACAATTTTATCCCCATAAATTTGCGTATTTCATTTTTTGCCGTATCTTTGCGGCATAATCAAGCGTGATTAAAGAGTTAAGCCGCACTTGTTCGATTGGGAAACTCATCAGATTATAATAATTCCGAGACATAGCTTTTGTCACCAATGGCGGGCCGCGCCCTTCGGGGTATGCTTAGCACGGCGGATTACAAAGGTGGCAGGGCGCTCAAATCCTGTCATGCGGAGTTTGTTCATATCTACAGTGCGGCTTTTTTATACGGGGATTGCCGAAAGGCGGTCCCCTTTTTTCGTACCCCGCCGGAGCCTCCGTTTCCCCGGAATCCTATCGAAAATCTTTTTTTGATGGATTATCATGCCTAAAATTTTATCATATAGTATTTTTTGGAACAAGAACGGGCATAAAAATACAGGACGGCACCATGTCGGACGGCTTTTTGGCGGGAAATGAGAAGTATTTTTAGTATATTTGCCTTGTTCATTAAAAATACACAAGCCATGGAGTTCGTCAACTATCTGTACATAGCCATCCGGGCGGCCTTGGATGCCGGCAAGTCAATCATGGACATTTATGCGGAGCCCGGCCCGGATTTCGAGATCGAGAGGAAAGAAGACCATTCGCCGTTGACTTTGGCCGACAAAGCCTCCGACCGGATCATCGTTTCCGCCCTTTCGGTCACGCCGTTCCCGATTCTAAGCGAAGAAGAGAAGCAATGCCCATACGAAGAACGGAAAAAATGGGAGACCTTGTGGCTGGTCGATCCGCTGGACGGGACAAAAGAGTTCATCAAGCGGAACGGCGAGTTCACGGTCAACATCGCCCTCGTGCACAAGAAGGCACCTGTGCTGGGCGTCATTTACGTGCCTGTCCGCAAGGAATTGTATTTCGCATGCGAATCCGTCGGCGCTTACAAGGTGATGAACGCGGACAGCTCCAGCCAGCCGTCGATGGACATGCTGAAGAAGAATGCCGTCCGCCTGCCATCGGCCATGTTCCACCAGGGAATCGTCGCCGTGGCCTCCCGTTCGCATCAAACGGAAGACACGGCCCGGTATATCGACAACTTGAGGAAGAAAGGGCAGCCGGTGACACTGATCAGCAGCGGCAGCAGCCTGAAGATATGCTTGGTGGCGGAAGGTTCGGCCGATGTGTATCCCCGCTTTGCCCCGACGATGGAATGGGACACGGCCGCGGGCCATGCCATTGCCAAGGCCGCCGGTTGCGAGGTTTACCACATCGACGAGAAGACCCCGTTGTCGTATAACAAGGAGGATTTGTTGAATCCCTGGTTCGTGGTAAAGCCGGTGAACAAGTAAATTGCCTGTGCCACCTGTCCGTCTTAGTCCCGGATTTCATGCACGCCCGCATTCGCCCGGCAGAAAACAATAAGGAACAATCATGGGTTTTGAAGCAATATTCGTATTCCTGGCCTTGATCGGAATGATTACGGCACTTGTCATGGACAAGATGCGTCCGGGCATGGTCCTGCTGACGGTCGTCGTTTTATTCCTATGCGCGGGCATCCTCTCCCCGAAGGAAATGCTGGAAGGCTTCAGCAACAAAGGGATGATAACGGTCGGGATGCTATTCCTGGTGAGTGAAGGCGTAAGAGGGAGCGGGGCGCTGGGGCAGCTTGTCAAGGGCTTGCTCCCGCAGCACCGCACGACGGTCTTCAAAGCCCAGTTGCGCATGCTGCCGCCGATAGCCTTCATTTCCGCCTTCCTGAACAATACTCCCGTGGTCGTCATCTTCGCCCCGATCATCAAGCGATGGGCCGAATACGTCAAGCTGCCGGCGACGAAGTTCCTGATACCTCTTTCCTTCGTCACGATAATGGGCGGGATTTGCACGCTGATAGGCACATCGACCAACCTCGTCGTGCACGGCATGATCCTGGAAGCCGGTTATGAAGGCTTCACGATGTTCGAGCTCGGGAAGGTCGGGATATTCGTCGTGATCGCCGGCATCCTTTACCTCCTTGCTTTCTCCAAATTCCTGCTGCCCGAAGACCGGTCCGGCTCGGCCTTGGACGACGACGAGGAGCAGCTCACGGGCTTGCACCGGGTGGAGGCCGTCTTAGGCTCCCGTTTCCCGGGCATCAACAAGACGTTGGGCGCATTCAATTTCACGCGCCATTACGGGGCCATCGTCAAGGAAGTCATCAGCGGCGGCCGCCGTTACACGCACGACTTAGACAAGGTCAGGCTGAACGAAGGCGATACGCTGATTCTCTGGGCCGACGATTCTTTCATCCCTACCTGGGGCGAATCAAGCGTGTTCCTGATGCTGGCGAACGGGAAAGACAGCCAGGAGCCTGTTTCCGCCAAGAAACGCTGGCTGGCGTTGGGGTCGCTCATATTCATGATTGCCGGGGCTACCATCGGGGAATTGCCGGCCGTGAAGGAAATGATTCCGGGCATGAGGCTGGACATGTTCTTCTTCGTTTGCATAACCACGGTCATCATGGCGTGGACGAAAATATTCCCTCCCAAGAAATACACCAAATACATATCCTGGGATATCCTGATAACCATAGCCTGCGCTTTCGGAATCAGCAAAGCCATGGAGAATTCGGGCTTCGCCTCTTTGATTGCCCAATACATCATCGGCATGACCGACGACTTGGGGCCTTATGCTTTGCTGGCCATCGTATTTGTCATCACCAATATCTTCACGGAACTGATCACCAACAACGCCGCGGCAGCGTTGAGCTTCCCGATCGCGCTTTCGGCCGCTTCCCAGCTGGGCGTTGACCCGAAGCCGTTTTTTGTGGTGATATGCATGGCGGCCTCGGCCAGCTTCAGTACCCCTATCGGGTATCAGACCAATTTGATAGTGCAGGGCATAGGCGGATACAAGTTTATGGACTTCGTGAAGATAGGCCTGCCCTTGAACATGATTACCTTTCTGATCTCGGTCTTCCTGATTCCTCTGATTTGGAAGTTTTAATCGGAA
>CAYRFT010000269.1:0-2938 GCA_964423585.1 uncultured Parabacteroides sp.
GCGTCCTCCCGCAATGACGGGAAAGCCCCTCCGGGAGTGCCTTGTCGGCGGCCGGAGGGGCTTTCTCTGCGTGTCGTGTTGCCTGCATGGGTGCGGCTGCGGGCGGCCGGGGTCATTTCCCTTCCGGCGGGGCCAGGGCCTTCCGGTAGAGGGCGCGGTCGGCGAGCACCTCCAAGGCCTTCTTCAGCACGTCGTCGTTTTTCAGGCCTGCCAGCAGCTCCCCTTTCTGGTAGTAGTAGCGTTTGATGATTTCCGTTTCGAGCATGTGCTTCACTTCCTCCTTGAAATGGTCGAAGTCCTGTTCCAGGTTCGGGGTGAGCTTGGCCTCCAGCGTCTTGAGCCAGGCGGAGTCACCCTCCAGGTATCCCTCGAACTCGGCCACCTCCTCCAGGTTCTTGAGCGCCTTCTCGCTCTGGCGGTCGTAGGTGAAGCCCTTTTCCTTGGTATAGGCCTTGAGGGCCTCGAAGTCGGCATCGCCGGCCGAGAACTCCTCTACCGGGGGGATCGACGGATGCTGCCGCACCCAGTCGGTCACGAAGTCGAAGAACACGGTATCGACGGCGAGGTAATACATCATGGAGGGCAGCTTGTCGGCCTTGACCTCGAACTCGGGACGGACGCCGCCGCCGTCGCGCACCGGGCGTCCTTTCGCCGTGTGGAAGACCTTCGTCAGGCTGTCGGGGATCGCCTCCACCGAGCCGTCGGCCCTGCGGTGCGTGTAGTCCAGTTGCTGGATGCAGCGGCCGCTCGGGATGTAATACTTGCTGATCGTGACCTTGAGGCTTCCGTCATACGGCAGGTCGCGCATGGACTGCACCAGCCCCTTCCCGTAGGAACGCTGCCCCACCAGCACGGCGCGGTCCATGTCCTGCAAGGCACCCGAGACGATCTCGGCTGCCGAGGCGGAGTTCTCGTTGATGAGGACGGCGAGGGGCATCACGGTATCTATCGGGTCCCCTGCCGTGCGGTAGGTGCGGTCCATCTCCGCGTGCTTGGACTTGGTGGAGAGGACGACATTGCCCTTGGGGACGAACATGCCGACGATCTGGACGGCCGATTCCAGCACGCCGCCGCCGTTGTCGCGCAGGTCGAGTATCAGGCTTTTGACGTGGCGGTTGTTCCGCAGGTCGAGGAAGGCGCTCTTCACCTCCTGGGCGCATTTGTCGGTGAACCCTTTCAGGTAGATGTATCCGACGCTGTCTCCCCTCACGCCGTACCACGTCACCTGGTCTATCTGTATTTGCCTGCGGATGACGTCGAACTTGCGTGTCTTTTTCTCGCCGGGGCGGCGGATGGTGAGCGTCACCTTCGAATTGGGCACGCCCTGCAGCAGCCCTGTCACCTTGTCGTTCGTGAACGAGGAGACGTTTACCGTGTCGATGGCCACGATCACGTCGCCCGCCTTCAGCCCGGCTTCCGCCGCCGGCATCCCCTCGAAGGGCTCGGCAATCATGACGTTCCCCTTCTCGTTGCGCTGGCGGATGTAAGCCCCGATGCCGCCGTACTCGCCCGTCACGAGCTGCTTGAAGTCGTCCATTTCCTGTTCGGGGATGTATTCGGTGTAGGGGTCCAGCCCGTCCAGCATCGCGTCGATGCCCCTCCTGACGGCCTTCTCCACATCGACGGTGTCCACGTAGAACATTTCCGTCTCCTTGACCAGAGAATTGAATATCTCCAGGTTCTTGCTTACCTCGAAGTGGTTGTCTTTCTTCTCCTGCGCCTGCCCCGGCAGCAAAGCCCCGGCGCACGACAAGGCGCACATCCAACCGATCAAACCTTTACGCTGCATTCGTCTTGTTTCTTTAGTGATTCGCATACGGGTGTAAAAGTAGGAATTAATCTCTTGCACCGTCCAATATCTCCTTTACTTTTAACTTTATTTGTTCCCATTTGCCGTCCGGCACCTGCGGTCCCGCCACCTCGATGACGTGCCCCGCCAGCATCGAGCCTATCCGGGCCGCTTGCACCAGCGACGCGCCTTCCGAGCGTCCGTAGAGGAACCCGGCGGCGAAGTTGTCGCCTGCGCCTGTCGTGTCAACCGGCTTCCCGCCTTCGGCCTCCACATGATAGATGCCGCCGCGGCTGCCGACCAGCGCCCCTTCCTTCCCCAAGGTGACCACGACCGTATCCACCTGCTTCTCCAGCGCCTTGACGGCTTCCCGCGCTGGAAGCCCGGTGAACGCTTCCGCCTCGTCGGCATTGGCGAAAAGGATATCCGCATACTGCGGGATTATCTCGTCCAGCAGCCCCTTGTATTCATTTACTATATTATAATTGGCCAGGTCGAGGGCCACTTCCAGGCCGAGGCGCTTTGCCTTCCTCATCGTCCCGCGCACCAGCTCTTCATTGACGATCAAGTAACCCTCTATGTGGATGCAGTCATAGCCGCGCAGGATGTCTTCTGCAATCTCGTCCGGGGAAATCGCGGGTGCAGGCCCCAAGAACGTCCCCATCGTGCGCTCCCCGTCCGGAGAAACGAATACGGTGCACGTCCCCGACGGGCCTTCGGTCTTGATCAGGTAGGAAGAAACGCCCGCTTTCAGGAGGGCCTCCTCGTAAAATCGCCCCGACTCGTCGTCCCCGACCTTGCCGATGAATCCGGACCGTCCGCCCAAAAGCGCGATGGCCCGCATGGTATTGCAATTGGCCCCTCCCGGAGCCCGGGTCGTCTTCGTGCCTGCCTGGTATTCCCGGATTGCATGCATCCGCTCTCTGGAAATCATCTCCATGGCACCCTTGCGGATGCCTATTCTTGCCAATGTCTCATCGCTGTCTAACTTCGACGAGACATCGACTATCGCATTGCCTAACCCTAATATTTTCATTTTTCTCAAAGTTTTTCGCAAATATATTGCATATTTCGAAAATACGCCGTACTTTCGCCGTGCAAATTCAGAGCGTCTTTGAGGCGCAAACAGACAATCTTCCTTAGCTCAGT
>CAYRFT010000270.1:0-2905 GCA_964423585.1 uncultured Parabacteroides sp.
CAGGATTTGCCCAGATCCGCCGCCCAAAAAGGACACGGCCGCTCCCGGAACCGGGCGCGGGGACATCCGTTTCCGGGAAAACGGGCTTCATGGAAACCTTTGCCGGACATAAAAACCTTCAAATTCCCCGGAAATATATTGTTCCTCTGAAATATATTGAGTAATATTGCCGCCGAAAGAGCAAAACAGGATAAAAAATGAGAAACCGACTGCGTACCGGCAACATGTATCACACATGGGCCTTGATGGCCCCCTGGAGGGGTTAGCATTTGTCACTTCCGTTCGAGTGGACAAGGTCGTCCGGGCATTCCAGGGATGCCGGGACGTAAATCCTCGCCCGTCCACGTTTGTTTTACAGTTTTATTCATTTAGTATTCATACAGGAGACTGATTTCCGGCGGGGCTTCGCCACAAGCAGGAATCAGCATCCGCTTATTCGACAAAAGGATGAAAGTATTAAAGTTTGGAGGCACTTCCGTTGGCACGGTTGGGAGCATTTTGAGCGTAAAGAAGATAGTGGAGGCCATCGACGAGCCCGTGGTCGTGGTCGTTTCCGCTTTGGGCGGCATAACGGACAAATTGCTGCAGGCCTCGACGATGGCCGCCCAAGGGGATGCCGCCTACGAAAAGGAGTTTTCAACCATCGTCGCCCGCCATTTGGACGTGATAGAAGGCGTCGTGCCCGACATGGAAACGCGGCGCGGCGTGCAGCGGCAAGCCATGGGTTTGCTGGATGAACTGGGGAATATCCTGCGGGGCGTGCTGCTGATCAAGGACCTTTCCCCGAAAACGTCCGACACGATCGTGAGCTACGGCGAGCGGCTGTCTTCCCTGATCGTTTCCCACGTGATTGACGGCGCCCGGCTGTTCGATTCCCGGAAATTCATCAAGACCGTCAGGCAGTTCAACAAGCACGTGGTGGATTTCGAGCAGACGAACCGGCTGATCCGGGAGATTTTCAACCCGCTGCCGAAGATTTCGCTGGTCCCCGGTTTCATATCGACGAGCCGGGACAACGGAGAGATCACCAACTTGGGGCGGGGCGGTTCCGACTATACGGCATCCATCCTCGCGACGGCTTTGGACGCTTCGGTACTGGAGATATGGACCGACGTGGACGGGTTCATGACGGCAGACCCGCGCGTCATCAATTCGGCATACGTCATAGACCGGCTGAGCTTTACCGAGGCGATGGAACTGTGCAACTTCGGTGCCAAGGTGATTTACCCGCCGACCATCTATCCCGTTTATCATAAGAACATACCGATCCGCATCCGCAATACCTTCAATCCGGAGGCCCCCGGCACTTACATCTCCCGGGAAAAGGAGAAATACGAGGGAAAGGCCCTGATCAAAGGAATATCTTCCATCAACGACACGTGCCTGATCACGGTGCAAGGACTGGGGATGGTGGGGGTGATCGGCGTGAATTACCGCATCTTCAAGACACTGGCCAAGAACGGCATCAGCGTGTTCATGGTTGCCCAGGCCAGCTCGGAGAACAACACGACCTTCGCCGTCCGGAACGCGGACGCGGACTTGGCGGTGGCGGCCCTGGACAAGGAGTTTGCCGCCGAGCGGGCGCAGGGGAACATGAACGACACGGTGGCGGAGAAAGACCTGGCGACGGTGGCCATCGTCGGGGAGAACATGAAGCATACGCCGGGCATCGCGGGCAAGCTGTTCGGGACGCTGGGCCGCGCGGGCATCAGCGTGATTGCGTGCGCGCAAGGGGCTTCCGAAACGAACATATCGTTCGTCATCCGCCACGAATACTTGCGGAAAGCCCTGAACTCCATCCACGATTCTTTTTTTCTGTCCGAATACAAGGTCTTGAACCTGTTCGTGGTCGGCATCGGGACGGTAGGCGGGAACTTGCTGGAGCAAATCCGCCTGCAGCAGCCCAAGCTGATGGAACAAAACGGGCTGAAGCTGAACATCGCCGGCATCGCCAATTCAAAGAAGGCGTTGATCTGCCGGGAGGGCATCGGCCTGGACGATTACCGGGAAGAACTGGCGAGAAACGGGATGGACAGCACGCCGGAAAGGCTGTGCGAGCAGGTGCTGAAGATGAACATTTTCAATTCCGTGTTCGTCGATTGCACGGCAAGCCCCGACGTGGCCGCGCTCTACGCCCGCCTGATGAACCGGAACGTCTCCGTCGTGGCCGCGAACAAGGAGGCGGCATCGTCGTCCTACGAGAATTACCAATTGCTGAAGGAGACAGCCCGCCACCGCGGCATCAAGTTCTTGTTCGAGACCAACGTGGGGGCGGGCCTCCCCATCATCAACACGATGAACGACCTGCGCAACAGCGGGGACCATATCCTGAGACTGGAGGCCGTGCTCTCGGGGACCCTGAACTTCATCTTCAACACCATCCGCCCGGAAATACCGCTGAGCCGTGCCATCCGCATGGCGATGGAGGCCGGGTACGCCGAGCCGGACCCCCGCATCGACCTGAGCGGGAAGGATGTCATCCGCAAGCTGGTCATCCTGGCCCGCGAGGCCGGGTACCGGGTGGAACAGGCCGACGTGGAGAAGGATTCCTTCATCCCGGACTCTTATTTCCAGGGCTCGCTGGACGATTTCTGGGAGAACATCCCGCGGATGGACGCGGAATTCGAGCGGAAAAGGAGGCGGCTGGAAGAAGAGAACAAGCGCCTGCGCTTCGTCGCCAAGATGGAAGAAGGGGCTTGCCGGGTGGGACTGCAGGCGTTCGACAGCCGCCATCCGTTTTACGAGCTGGAAGGAAGCAACAACATCATCATGATTTCGACCGAGCGTTACCACGATTACCCGATGATCATCAAAGGGTACGGGGCGGGCGCGGGCGTCACGGCGGCAGGCGTCTTCGCCGACATCATCTCGATTGCGAACATCCGCTGACCTTTCCGCCCTCCGG
>CAYRFT010000271.1:0-2881 GCA_964423585.1 uncultured Parabacteroides sp.
GCCGTTTTATGGTCCAAATAATATGAATTGGACCAAAAACAGGGAAAGAAACGCATCGCCGTCTGGCGGCGACCGCCTTTTGCCTATGAAAACCTATAAGAGAACTTCAGCACTTTGCCCGAACAGGCCGGCAGCTTGACGCTGAAAGGCCAGGCGGCCGTCAGCGTACTGATGGTTTCAGTCCCCGTGAGCAGGTCTTTCAGCACGGCGGCCTCATTGTCTTTTATGCCCAGTGCCCTGAAGGCATCTTCCGGGATGTTGACCCGGACATCTTGCCCGGAGCGGGCAAAGTTGGCAACGGCGAGGACGACCTCATCCCCATGCTTGCGCAAGAATGCGTATTGATGCCGGTTGTCGAAGAACCGGTTCTTTTCGTTGGCGTACATCAGGTCGAAGAACGCCCCCCGGACGATGGCGGGCTCGTTCCCGGCAATGTTCAAGATGGCGGCATATTGCCGACGCAGCAGCCTTTGCCTTTCCGCCAGTCCGCCCCCGTCATATTTCCCTCCGTTTCTCCAGGCGCGCAATGCCGGCACGCTCCAGTAATCAAAGATGGTAGTCCGGCCGTCAAGCCCGCTGAACCCTTCCTCGTCCATGCCCCTCTCCCCTAACTCCTGCCCCGAATAGATCATCACCGGGTTGGTATTCATGAGGGCGGCAACGATCAATCCGGGAATCCCGGCGGAAGGATCGCCGGCAAAGAAATCGGAGGCAAGGCGTTGTTCGTCGTGGTTTTCGAGGAAGTTCAGCATGCGCGGCTGGATTCCTTCGAGCGACTGCCAGCAGGCCGGGATATTGCAGGCCGGGGCTTGCCCGCAAATAACCGCCCGCAAGGTATCATACAAGCCCACCTTGTCGTAGAGGTAGTCGAAGTGCCCGTCAAAGATATAGTCCCTGTATTTTGCCGGGTCATATACTTCGGCAATGAAGATGGCCGGATAATCTTTCTTGACAAGCGGAATGGCCCATTCCCAAAACTCGACCGGGACCATTTCCGCCATGTCGCAGCGGAAACCGTCTATCCGCTTGCCTGCCCAGAAGCGGAGTATATCCAGCATCTTATGCCAGGTGTCGGGAATCGGCACAAAATGCTTGCTCCTTCCGTTCAGGTAATCGATGCCATAATTCAACTTGACGGTCTCGTACCAGTCGTTGCAGCCGGGGAAAGCGTCAAAGCGGTCGTTCCCCGTGGCTTTTGCCGGAAATTCGCTATAACCCATGCCTCCATCGGGCAATGCCAACGGTTGGCCCGGAATATAATAGAAGTTATTGTCCGGGTCGAATGCCTTGGACGTATCGTCGTTTTGCCCGAGCCCTCCGGCAAGGGTATCCGAGTGGTACTGCCGGGCCACGTGGTTCGGGACAAAATCGATGATGACCTTCATGCCGGCTTCGTGCGTGCGGGCCACCAACGCCTCGAATTCCGCCATCCTGTTTTCCACACGGTCGGCCAAGTCCGGGTCAACATCGTAATAATCTTTAATGGCATACGGCGAACCCGCCTTCCCTTTCACAACAGCCGGGTGGTCTTTCCGTATATGGAAAGCCGTATAATCGGTCTGGGTGGCATGTTCGATTACGCCCGTGTACCAGACATGCGTGACTCCCAATTCCTTGATCTTGCCCAACGCCAATGGCGTGAAATCCGAGAATTTGCCCGACCCGTTTTCCGCCAGGCTTCCGTTGCGGACAGGCTTTGCATTCGTATTTCCGAACCACCGCGGAAACACCTGGTAGATGATCATCTTTTCTGTTTGGCTTGATTCCATATTTCGTTGGTATTTATTTATGATTCATGGCAGCAGGCTGTCAGGATGTGCATTTATCGCTTTGACCAAGGATTTATGCTTATTCTCCTGGACGACTTTACGGAAGGCTTTGACCGCCGCCTCGTAACCGATATCGGAAATCAGGTCAACATTCTCCAGGTCAAACGTTTTGTAAAGGCCCGCTTTCTTGACTTCTATCAATATGTCGCACAATTTCCTGTCTTCAATGGCATTCGCTTTGAACACGTAATGATAGGTCCGCTCGGCGATATGCAGAAGGGTCTGCCTGTATCGTTGGGGAATCAATGGACTTACATTCACACCGATGACGTACTCGCATTCGCCGCGTATGGTCGAGACCGGGAAGTTCCGGAAAAGCCCGCCATCTACATAATGCACGCCGTCAATAAGCATTGGGCTGAACACGATGGGCATGCAACACGATGCCGTGACGGCTTCGACGATGGGACCGGAGCGGAATTCATGGCTGCTCCCGCGATCAAGGTCGGTTGCCACGATGACCGCCGGTATGGGCAAATCTTCTATCCTTTTGGTCCGCAGATGCCGCTTCAAGAACTCCTGAAAGCGGTCATAGCTGAACAGGCCGGACTTCGGGATTTGCAATTGCGCAAACTCGGAAAACTCTCTTCCGACAAACATATTTTTGATTTCGTCTGCCGAGTATCCGTCGGCAAACAATACGCCCAACAACGAGCCTGCGCTTGTCCCCGAGATGATGTCCGGTTTTACCCCGCACTCTTCCAATAGCTTGAAAACGCCAATATGGGCGAATCCCTTGGCACCGCCTCCGCTGAGCGCCAAGCCGATCTTATGGGGTCTCGGTGTTGCTTCCATGCTTGTCTCTCAATTTTGAACCTCAACTTAAACCGGGCCAAATATGAAACTTTTTTTACAATATCAAAAGGATTTGCCCTTTTTATTATTAAGGGCTAAATACAAAACTCCCTTATAGGACGAGTTTTTCCGGCAATCATCGTATCTTTGCCGAGTGGGGATATGGCTTCATCCTAATTCAACCAACGGGTATTATAATTAAAAACACCTTGTTTTTTAGCTTCCATTAGCTATCGCTCTTTGAAATATTGATTAAC
>CAYRFT010000272.1:0-2879 GCA_964423585.1 uncultured Parabacteroides sp.
GGGCAGGCGGCTATCTCCTCCGGCGTTCCGGCGCAAACGAGGTTGCCGCCGTCCTTGCCGCCTTCAGGCCCCAGGTCGATGACATGGTCCGCACACTTGATGACATCCATGTTATGCTCGATGATGACCACGGTATGGCCGCGTTCTATCAGGGCGTTGAAGGCCGCCAGCAGTGTCTTGATGTCGTGGAAATGCAGGCCGGTGGTAGGTTCGTCGAACACGAAGAGCGTGGCCTGCTGCTTTTCCTGCCCCAGGTAGAAGGCCAGCTTGACGCGCTGGTTTTCTCCTCCCGACAAGGAGGAAGAGGTTTGTCCCAATTTGATGTAACCGAGCCCGACATCGCGGAGCGGGACTAACTTCCTGATGATTTTCTTTTCCTGGGCATCCGGGCTTTCCGAGAAGAACCCGATGGCTTGATCGACGGTCATCTCCAGCACGTCGTAGATGTTCTTTCCCCGGTATTCCACCTCGAGGACAGACGGCTTGAAGCGTTTGCCGTGGCAGGCCTCGCATTCCAAGGTGACATCCGCCATGAATTGCATCTCCACGGTGATGCGGCCTTCGCCTTTGCACTCCTCGCAGCGTCCGCCTTCCTTGTTGAAGGAGAAGTAGGCCGCGGAATAATCCAGTTGCCTGGCCAGCGGCTGTGCGCCGAAGAGTTTCCGGATTTCGTCGTAAGCGCCGACATACGTCACCGGATTGGACCGGGTGCTTTTCCCGATGGTGTTCTGATCGACATATTCGATGTCCTCGACCCGCTTCAGGTCTCCCGCCAGGGCCGAACATTCGACTGTCGGGCGGGCGTCATCCAGCAGTTGCCGGATGCCTTCATAGAAGATGTCGCGTACCAGCGAGCTTTTGCCCGAGCCGCTCACGCCTGTCACGACCGTCAGTATGTTCAGCGGGAACTTGACGTCGATGTTCTTCAGATTATTCTTCCGGGCCCCTTTCACCTCGACATAGCTGTTCCACGGGCGGCGGTAAAGCGGAAGCTCTATCCTGTCTTCGCCCGTCAGGTAGCGGACGGTGTAGCTGTTGCTTTGCTCTTGCAGGTGGGCCACGTCGCCCTGATAGACGACTTCCCCGCCCAGCCGTCCGGCTTTCGGCCCGATGTCGATGATGTAATCGGCTGCCCGGATGATTTCTTCGTCGTGTTCGACGACAACGACCGTGTTGCCCAACTGCTGCAACTGGCGCAAGACATGGATCAGCAGGTCTGTGTCCCGGGAATGCAGGCCGATGCTCGGCTCGTCGAGGATGTACAATGACCCGACCAGGCTGCTCCCCAAGGATGTGGCGAGGTTGATGCGCTGGCTTTCCCCGCCCGACAGGGAAGAAGAAAGGCGGTCGAGCGTCAGGTAGCCCAGCCCGACATCCAATAGGAACTGGAGGCGGTTCCTGATTTCGGCCAGCAGGCGGCCGGCTATCGCGGCATCGTTCTCGTCCAAATTCAAGCGGTCGAAGAAAACCTTGGCCTCCGTGATCGGCATGGCGACGACTTCCGCTATGTTCTTCCCGCCGACCTTCACATACAACGCTTCCGGTTTCAGCCGTCCTCCCTTGCAGGCCGGGCATACGGTTTTCCCCCGGTAGCGCGCCAGCATCACCCGGTATTGGATTTTATACAGGTTTTCTTCCACAAACTTGAAGAAATCGTCGATGCCGTGTACGCCTTTGGCCCCGTGCCACAGCAGGTCCTTGTCTTTCTCGTCCAATTTGTAGTAAGGGCGGTGGATCGGGAAGCCATGGCGGGCGCTGCTGACGATAAAGGCCTTCAGCCATTCGCCCATCACTTCGCCCTTCCAGCAGACGACGGCTCCTTCGTAAACCGAGAGGCTTTTGTCCGGTATCACCAGGTTTTCGTCGATTCCCAGGACTTTCCCGAAGCCTTCGCACACCGGGCAAGCCCCCAGCGGATTATTGAAGCTGAACATCATGTCGGTCGGTTCGGCAAAGGTCATCCCGTCCGCCTCGAATTTCTTGGAAAACTCTTTCAACAGGACCCGGTCCGGCAGGTAGATGCGGATGCGGCAGACGCCGCGCCCTTCGTAGAAGGCGGTTTCAGCCGAATCGGCCAGGCGGCTCCGCAGCGATTTCTCTTGCGAAACGGCCAGGCGGTCGATCAACAGCTCTATCGGCCCTGCCAGCAACGCCGGGTCGTCCAGGACCTCCGCGATCCGGTACGCCTTGTCGCGGACGAACAGGCGGGTGTATCCTTCTTTCTGCAAGATATTCAATTGTTCCTTCATCGAACGTCCTTCCGGAAGAACGACCGGGGCAAAGACGGCAAAGCGCGTCCCGTCCGGGTATCCCGACACCAGCCGGACAATATCACCGGCCTGGTGCTTCTTCACTTCCTCCCCCGAGACCGGCGAGATGGTCTTTCCGATGCGGGCATAGAGCAAGCGCAGGTAGTCGTATATCTCTGTCGAGGTGCCCACCGTCGAACGGGGGTTCCGGGTATTGACTTTCTGCTCGATGGCAATGGCGGGAGGGATTCCTTTGATGTATTCGCACTCCGGCTTGCCCATGCGTTCCAGGAACTGGCGGGCGTAGGCCGACAGGCTTTCCACGTAACGCCGCTGCCCTTCGGCATACAGCGTGTCGAAAGCCAGCGACGATTTGCCGCTGCCCGACAGTCCCGTTATCACCACCAGCTTGTCGCGGGGTATTTCGACATCTATGTTTTTCAGATTGTTGACCCTGGCTCCTTTGATGAAGATTGAATTTTTTTCGGACATGATTTTCCCTTTTCTCTATGTTTGTGCAAAAGTAAGCAAGTTCCGGCGTTCCGGCAAATAAACCCTTTCAATCCGGCCCGGATTCCCTCCGCGTGGCGCGGAAAGGGAAGATTCTGCCTGCAAGTGGAAAAATGAAGC
>CAYRFT010000273.1:0-2821 GCA_964423585.1 uncultured Parabacteroides sp.
CAAACGTCAGGCGTTTGTGCCGGAGCAGCACGTCCACCAGCCAGACGTACCGTCCAAATATGTTCGCTGCCATATTCCTTATTTTTAATATGCCGCAAAGTTAGCCGTTTGCCTGTGTAAAAATGCGGCACAGCATTTATTTTTCCGCCATGGCCGTTCATTTTCCGCGTTGTGCTTCGTTTTGGCATTTCGAACGCTTTACTTTGCAGCGGAATCAATTACAAACATCTAAAATTTCAAAGATTATGGCAACAAAGAATTTGAGCAACGATTTCATGGCTAAAGTATTGGAAGACGCGGCATGGGAGAGACTTTCCGGCGGCTTCGCATGGAACGGGCAACTGCTGGAGAAGCACAAGGGCAAGGTGGTGGAAGACGAAATGAGCCGGCTGGAAACACGTATCCTTTCTTAAAAACCGATATGGAAACCATTGGGAATTATGACGTGAAGATATTCACGGGCAACATCGAAGACACCGCGCGGGAGCAGATAAGCCGGTTGCTGTCCATCCCCGTGTTCAGCGGCTGCAAAATCCGCATCATGCCCGACGTGCATGCCGGGGCGGGATGCGTCATCGGCTTCACGGGCGACTTGGGCGAGCGGGTCATCCCCAACATCGTGGGCGTGGATATCGGGTGCGGCATGCTGGTGCAGCCGTTCGCCTGCACCGCGCCCGTCGATTACCACGCGCTGAACGGGTTCATCCTGCACAACATCCCGTCGGGGCGGAAATTCCGCGACAACAACCATGCCCCGCTCCCGCAGAAGCACATGGACGTGTATCGCGAGGCGAAAGAACTCATCAAGCGGATACGTTGCTACCGGGAGCTGAAGGAAACAAGACGGCTCAACCTCTCCATCGGTTCGCTGGGCGGCGGGAACCACTTCATCGAACTCGACCGGGACGAGAGCGGCATGACCTACTTGGTGGTGCATACGGGCAGCCGCAACTTGGGGAAGCAGGTGGCGCAGATTTACCAGAAGCTGGCCGTGAAGTGCCAGTCGGGCTGGGCGGAGCTGGCGGAAAAACAGAACCGCATGATAGAGGAATACAAGCAGGCCGGGCGCAAGTCGGAACTGAGAGAGGCCATCCGCGCGCTGCACAACTCCTTCAAGATGCGCAAGCCGGCGATTCCTCCCGACCTCTCGTTCCTGGAGGGCAACTTCCGCGACGACTATCTGCACGACATGCGCCTCTGCCAGGACTGGGCGCGCCTGAACCGCCGCCTGATTGCGGACCTCATCATGGACTACCTCGCCGCGCAGGGCCATACGGGCATGACGGAATGCGAACGGGAGCAGCTCCGCTTCGAGAGCATCCACAACTACATCGGCCCGGACAATATCATCCGCAAGGGCGCCATCGCCGCCTATTCCGGCCAGAAGTGCATCATCCCCCTGAACATGCGCGACGGCTCCCTCATCTGCATCGGGCGGGGCAACGCGGACTGGAACTGTTCCGCCCCGCACGGCGCAGGCCGCATCATGAGCCGCAGCCAGGCCTTCCGGCAGATCGACATGGACGATTACCGCGCCTCCATGCAGGGCATCTACAGCGAATGCCTGTCGGAAGAGACGAAGGATGAATCGCCGATGGCGTACAAGCCCAAGGAGGAAATCCTCGGCAACATACAGGACACGGTGTCGGTGGTGAACGTCATCAAGCCGGTGTATAATTTCAAGGCGGCCGAATAATCGGACTTCCTTTTGAAAGAAACGGCCGCTCCCGCCCAAAAAACGGGACCGGCCGTTCCTCTATTTGCCCGACTTGTTCAACAGCAGCACCGCCTTCACATCCTTCGTTTCCCTGTCTTCGCCGATGCGGCCGAACAAGATGTCCTCGTAGCCCAACGCCGCCCGGATGGCTTGCCTGAACTCGTCCACCTCCTCGTCGGGCAGCGGATAGCGTTCGGGGACACGCAGGAAGACCACGGCACTGTCATACCTGCCCAAGTCAAGCCGCTGGTATTTCGTGACGGATTCGGCGATGTAGGCCAGACGCCCGTCCGTCCCGCCGGTGACGGAGTTGTAATCGTAGCGGCGGCCGTACTCGACGCCCGACAGGAACTCCACGTCGCCGCGCCGGAAGCTGCTGCCGTCGGCGCAGAGCATCCGCATTATGTTCTCCCTCGCCGCCATTCTCCCCAGGTAACGCATCCGCTTGTCCTGGCGGTACTTCCGTTTCCGCTTGGAACGGTTTCCCGGGACGCGCCTCCGGGACGCGCCAGACCCCAATAATATCAAGAGTTCGCCGTTTGGCCCCTTGTAACGGGACCGGCGCGGGACCTGATGCTTCCAGATGCTCTCCTCCAGCTTGTCCATAGCCGCCTCGTAGGGATTGGCCGGTTTCCTGGGGGCGATTTCGCTTTGCAGCCTTTGCCAGGACTTCTCCCTTTCTTCGGGCGAGAAACCGTAAAAAGTGATTTCCCACAGGCAGTGCATGGCGAGCTCCTCCGGCGTGAGGATTATGCCGTCGTCCACGACAATTTCTTTCGCCAGGTTTTCGTCCCATCCGGCATCGTCCATGTTGTTCACGCCGATCCATTTCCCCTGGCCCTCAAATTCTCCCCCTTCCCACCCCACGTGAATTTCCCCGCGGAAACCGGGGGCAGGCTCCATGTTGCGCAGGATGTCGTAGGCCTCGCGATAAACGTAGCGGTTGTCAAGATGCCCCTCCTCATGCTCCACGAGGCAAGGCAGCAGGTCATCAAAGCCGACCTGCATGATAAGTTCTTTCAGTGTCATGTCTTTCTTTTTTCCTGCAAAGGAAACGGGCGGATGCGCCAATACGGGGCACAGGCGGATCTTTTTTTCCGCCGC
>CAYRFT010000274.1:0-2811 GCA_964423585.1 uncultured Parabacteroides sp.
TAAAATAAAAAGAATAAATGTCAAGAAAAATTCGTATGTTTGCGCCCGGTAAATTCCTTATGCCAACCATTACGGCAATAACATCAACGTGTATGAAGAAGATTTTGATCATCAACGGCCCGAATTTGAATCTGCTGGGGAAAAGGGAGCCTGCCGTATATGGCAACGTCCCGTTTGAAACCTACCTCGAGCAGTTGCGCGGGAAATATCCGCAATGCGAAATAGACTATTACCAAAGCAACATCGAAGGGGAATTGATCAACAAGCTCCACGAGGCGGGCTTCAGCCGCGACGGCATCATCCTCAACGCGGGAGGCTACGCCCACACGTCCGTCGCCCTGCACGATGCCATCAAGGCGGTAACGGCACCGGTCGTGGAGGTCCACATCTCCAACGTCCACGCCCGCGAACCTTTCCGCCACGTGTCGATGATTTCAGCCGCCTGCCAAGGGGCCGTGATAGGGTTCGGGCTGGAATCCTACCGGCTGGCCTTGGAATCGTTCGTCGGGAAATAACAAAGGGGACGCATGGAAAAGACCGATATCAACGAATATGTCCTGTCGCACTCGGACGACGAAGGCTCCCTGCTGGCGGCCCTGTACCGGGACGCGAACGTGAACCTCCTCCGCCCCCGCATGCTGGCAGGCCACCTGCAAGGCAGGCTCCTGAAGATGTTCTGCCGGATGATGCGCCCCCGGAGGGTCCTCGAGATAGGGACTTACACGGCATACGCCACCTTGTGCATGGCGGAAGGCCTGGAAGAAGGCTCGCTCATCCACACCATCGAAATCAACGACGAAATGGAAGACTTCATCCGGAAATACGTGTCCCGCTCGCCGCACAAAGGCAAGATAAGGGTGCATTTCGGGGATGCCCTCGACATCATCCCCCGGCTGGACGAGACCTTCGACCTCGTCTTCATCGACGCCGACAAGCGCCAGTATTCCGAATACTACGACCTGGCCTTCCCGAAGGTGCGCCGCGGCGGGCTGATCTTGGCCGACAACACGCTCTGGAGCGGGAAACTGACGGAAGAGCACGTGCCCGCCGCCGACAGGCAGACGCACGGCATCCTCGACTTCAACGAAAAGATAAAAGCCGACGGGCGGGTGGAGAAGGTCCTCCTCCCCTTGCGGGACGGGTTGACCCTGATCTGGAAGAAATGACCCCGGCCGCCCGCCTTTCCCCTGTCAAATCAAACATCACATCACATAAAACATCAGAGAGATATGGAAAGTACAAGAATCAGTAAAATAGAAAGGCTCCTGCAAAAAGAACTGGGAGACCTCTTCCTCAAACAGACGAAAGGAATGCCCGGCGTGCTGATCTCCGTGAGCGCCGTCCGGATCAGCCCCGACCTGAGCGTGGCAAAAGCCTACCTCAGCATCTTCCCCTCCGAAAAGGGAAAAGACCTGATGGCGGCCATACGCTCCAACACCAAGGCCATCCGCTACGACCTGGGGCGGCGGGTGCGCATGCAACTGCGCATCATCCCCGAACTCACGTTCTTTATCGACGATTCGCTGGACTACATCGAGCACATCGACGAGCTGTTGAAGAAGAAATAGCGAAGGCCCTTGAATTTCCCTTTCTACATAGCCCGCCGGTATCTTTTCTCCAAGAAATCGCACAACGCGATCAACGTCATCTCGCTGATCTCGGTCTGCGGAGTCGTGATTGCCACCGCCGCCCTCGTCTGCGCCCTCTCCGTCTATAACGGCTTCAGCGACCTGGTCTCCTCCTTGTTCAGCCACTTCGACCCGGAACTGAAGATCACGGCACGCCACGGGAAGGTGTTCGACCCGGAGAACGACACCATCCGGCTAATCCGAGGCATGCCCGAAATAGCCGCCGCCGGGGAAGTCTTGCAAGACAACGCCCTCATCAGGTACGGGGAACGGCAGGAAGTGGGCGTGGTCAAAGGCGTGGACGACAGTTTCTCCCGCACGGTCGATATCGATTCCGTCCTGATAGACGGGGAGTTCAAGCTCTCCGACGAGGTGGCCGACTATGCCGTCCTGGGCGTCGGGCTGGCCTCCCGCCTCGGCATCAACGCCGGGTTCGTCTCCCCGCTGGAGATTTACGTGCCCAAGCGTGACCAAAAGGTCAACATGGCGAACCCCGCCGCCTCGTTCAACACCGGCTATTCGTTCATCTCCGCCGTCTTCCGCATCAACCAGCAGCCCTACGACGACTATTACATGCTGATACCCCTCCGGCAAGCCCGCGCGCTGCTGCACTACGACCGCGAAATATCGGCCCTGGAACTCAAAATCAAGGAAGGCATCCCGGTGGAATCCGTGGAAAGGCGGATAAAGGCGTGCGCGGGCGACCGCTACGTCGTCCGGAACCGGTTCGAGCAGCAGGAAGCCTCGTTCAAGATGATGCAGGTGGAAAAATGGATCACCTTCCTGATCCTCTGCTGCATCCTGGCCATCGCGCTCTTCAACATCGTGAGTTCCCTCTCCATGCTGATGATCGAGAAGAAAGACGACGTGCGGACCCTCCGGAACATGGGGGCCGGCGATTCCCAGATACGGCGGATATTCCTGTTCGAGGGCTGGATGATTTCCGGCTTCGGCGCCCTCTTCGGCATCCTGGCGGGCCTCCTCCTCTGCCTCGCGCAGCAAGAGTACGGGCTGATACGGCTGGGAGACACGGCGGGGGCTTTCATCGTCGATGCCTACCCGGTGCACGTGCTGCCGGGAGACATAGGCATGATTTTCATTACCGTGCTGGCCATCGGCTTCCTCGCCGCCCGCTACCCGGTCCGGTATCTCGGGAAGAAATGGCTCGGGGAGTAAGAAACGG
>CAYRFT010000275.1:0-2810 GCA_964423585.1 uncultured Parabacteroides sp.
GGCCTCTTTTTGTTTTACGTTGTTTTGCGGATGAGGGAAAGCATCCTCTTCCCGTCCTTGGAAAGTTCCGCGTTGAAAAACTTGCCGGGACACCCGAAATTAATCCGCGGATGATAGGCTGAAAGAATATATTTTGTATTTTTGCAGCATGAACAAACCAGACAGGTTCAGGCCCATTGCGGCGAATTCGTTTTTACAATTAAGAACAACTAAAAAAATAATGCTCTATGAACATGCTAACAAATGAAAAACTGACTATTGTTGGTGCGGCAGGTATGATTGGCTCCAACATGGCCCAAACAGCCATCATGATGGGTCTTACTTCCGACATCTGTTTATACGATCCGTATGTCCCGGGTTTGGAAGGCGTTGCAGAGGAATTGTTCCATTGCGGTTTCGAAGGCGTAAACATCACTTTCACATCCGATGTCAAAGAGGCCCTGACCGGCGCCAAATATATCGTCAACTCGGGAGGAGCGGCCCGCAAGGCTGGCATGACGCGGGAAGATTTGCTGAAAGGCAATGCCGCCATCGCCGAGGAATTCGGCAAGGATGTGAAAAGGTACTGCCCCGATGTCAGGCATATCGTCATCATCTTCAATCCGGCCGACATTACGGGTCTGATAACCTTGTTGTACTCGGGTTTGAAGCCCTGCCAGGTGACCACATTGGCCGGTTTGGATTCGACCCGCCTGCGCAGCGAGTTGGCCAAGCACTTCGGCGTTCCCATGGACGCGGTTGAAAACTGCCGTACCTACGGCGGGCACGGCGAACAGATGGCCGTATTCGCTTCGACCGCCAAAGTCAACGGCAAGCCCCTGGCCGGCATCATCGGGACGGAGGCTTTGACGGAAGAACAATGGAATGAAATCCGGCGGAAGGTGACGCAGGGCGGCGCCAACATCATCAAACTGCGCGGACGTTCTTCTTTCCAGAGCCCCTCATACGTTTCCATCGAAATGATTGCCGCCGCCATGGGAGGAAAGGCTTTCCGCTGGCCGGCCGGCACCTACGTTTCCAACGGGAGGTACGACCACATCATGATGGCCTGGGAAACTTCCATCGACAAGGACGGCTGCCACTGCGCGGCCTTGAATGGCACCGCCGACGAGCAGTCCGCCTTGGACAAGAGTTACGAACACCTGTGCGCCTTGCGCGACGAGGTCATCGGGATGGGCGTTTTGCCCCCGGTAGCCGAGTGGAACAAACTGAATTCTAACATTAAATGATCTGATTAAATATTTGGTGAATGTGAAAGGCGGCTCTGTAGGCATTTTATCTATCGGGCTGCCTTTTTTATCAAACAAAGACAAGCATGGGACAGATTAAAGCCGCATTATTCGATTTTGACGGGGTATTGGCGGATACCGAGCCCCTCTATGACCGCTTTTGGGATGACGCAGGCGACCGCTACCATAGCGGAATACCGCATTTTGCCGCTGTCATCAAGGGGACGACCCTCCCGAATATCCTGAAGAAGTACTTTTCGGGGCGGACGGAAGAAGAAAGGCTGAAACTGCAGGCCGAATCGGAGGATTTTGAGAGCCGGATGCCCTTCCCGGAGATACCGGGCGCCCTCGGCTTCGTCAGGATGCTCAAGGGGAACGGGGTCCGGACCGGGCTCGTCACGAGTTCGGGCGACAGGAAGATGAAGCGGGCTTTCCGGGAGATGGGGCTGGACGGCCTCTTCGACACCTTCGTTTCAGAGAGCCGGATAACGAGAGGGAAGCCCGACCCGATGTGTTACCTCCTGGCGGCAGGGGATCTGGGGCGCAGGCCGGAGGATTGCGTCGTCTTTGAAGACTCGTCCGCAGGCATCAGCGCCGCCACCAACGCCGGCATGAGGGTCGTCGGACTGTGCACCACCCTCCCGGCAAGCGCGCTGGAGGGGAAAGTGTACAAAATCATCCCTGATTTCCGGGGCTTGGCCTTCGCCGATTACCTCTCCTGGCAGGAGTAGCCGCCCCCGTCTCGCGGAAACGCGCCGCGCGGAGGTTTCCCCCGTCCCTCATTCGAACAAGAACGTCCAGTCGGAGTATGCCGGGCAGCAATAAGTGCGGATGCCCAGCGATTCGGCGGCCTTGCAGTTGGCGGAAGAATCGTCGATGAAGAAAGTGGTGCCCGCCGTGATCATGGAATCCTGCAAGACGTGCTTGAAGACCTCCACGTTGGGCTTCAGCATGTGCATTTCGTAGGAAAGGTAGATGCGGTCGAAAAAATCGTCCGCCCCGTAGCCCTTGTAACGGAAACGGTTCCGCTCGGCCCACTCCCAATGGATGCTGTTCGTGTTGCTCAGCAGGAAGATGTGGTAGCGCTTGCGCAGCTCGAGGATGCGGTCCAGCTTGTAGCCCGGTATGTCGCCGAGGAGGGCGATCCAGGCATCGTCGATCTGGCGGTCGGTCAGCTCGCGGTCGGACAGCCGCCGCATCCCCGCGCGGAAAGCCGCCTCGGAGATGTTTCCCAGCTCCAGTTGCGTGAACAGCTCCTTCTGTTGGTAGTCTTCCAGCACCCCCTCATGGATATTTTCGATCCCTAATGCCACGAAGGCCTCCCGGCAGGCCGCCCTGTCCAGGTTGATGAGGACCCCGCCGAAGTCGAAAATCAGGTTTTTGACATTTTCCATCATAACCGCGCCAAAATTTTATGGACCAACCCCGTTTTTTTCACGATGATTTTCCAGTGGATTTTAAATCTGCCGGATAAAAATAATAAAGATAATCCTACGGCAGGCGGATTTTACAATTTTTTAGCCTTTCTTGCCCCCTTTGCCCCTCCCAAGCCCCGGAAATAGGGGATTCCGGCGGGAAAAA
>CAYRFT010000276.1:0-2810 GCA_964423585.1 uncultured Parabacteroides sp.
GGATGGATAAATAGGCAGGCCGGGCGGGACGAAGTTGCCGAAAAAAGCATATCTTTGCACCCAATCAACGGATGGATATGGCAAGGAAAATAAAACTTAAAGTGCAAGGACTGACGGGAAGCCAGACGCAGTCGGGCGCCTATGCCTTGATCTTGTCGGAAGAAGACGGGCTGCATCGTATTCCTGTTATCGTGGGCATGGCCGAAGCCCAGTCGATTGCGGTGGCTTTGGAGCATCTGACCCCGCCCCGCCCCCTGACGCATGACCTGTTTGCGGCGTTTACCCGTTCATTCGGCATCCGGTTGCAGGAAGTATATATCTACAAGTTTTTGGACGGCGTTTTTTATGCGGAATTGGTCTTGCTTGACGGGGAACGGCAGATCCGGATAGATTCGAGGACATCGGATGCGATCGCCATCGCCTTGCGGCTGAAGGCCGACATCTTTATGTCGGAAGAAGTGCTGGATGAGTGCGGGCTGATATTCGAGAAAGGACCCGGCGATGCGGATGCCGGCGGGGAAGAAGACCTTGACGAGGACGAATCCTACGAGGAGGATGACGAGGATCTCGAAGAGCTGTGGAACGACAAGTCTCCCGACGACTTCCGTACCGCTTCGGACTTGGATTTGTGGTTAAGCTACATGCCTTTGGATATTTTGGAGCAGAAATTCCAGAAAGCCGTCGACTCAGAGCATTATGAGCATGCGAAAGTTTATAAGGACGAACTGAAACGGAGGGAGGATTTGAAGCGGCATGATTGAAGCGGGAGGATTCGGATGGATGTCTTTGTGCAGGGGCATGGCGGGCGTTTTGGCGGTGATAGCCATTGCGTGGCTGTTCAGTTACGACCGGAGGAGGATTGATTGGAAGTTGGTGGGCGGGGGCTTGCTGATACAGTTGGCGTTGGCCTTGTCCATTCTTTACGTTCCTCCCGTGGCGGGCTTGTTCAAGTCGCTGGGCACCGTCTTTGTCAAGTTGATGGATTTCACGGGCGCGGGGCTGGAGTTCTTGTTGGGCCCGTATGCCTCGGCATCGTCGGGCTTCAGTTTCTTGTTGCATTCCCTGCCGGTGGTCGTGTTCTTCTCGGCGTTGGTTTCCGTGTTTTACCATTGGGGGATTATCCAGAAGACGGTGGGCGCGCTGTCGTGGCTGCTGCGGAAGGCGATGAACATTTCCGGGACGGAAGGGCTGGTGGCTTGCGGGAACATCTTTTTGGGCATGACGGAATCGCCGGTATTGATCAAGAACTATCTGCCGTCGATGAACCGCTCGGAGTTGTTTCTCGTCATGGTCTCGGGGATGGGCACGATAGCCGGCTCGGTGATGGGAAGCTACGTGGGGATGCTCGGCGGGCAGGACCCGGTGGCGCGGCAACTGTTTGCCACCCATTTGCTGTCGGCTTCCGTCATGGCGGTGCCTGGCTCGATTGTCATCGCGAAGATCATGTGCCCGCAAACCGAGCCGGTCCGGAATGTGGCGAAGGCGGAATGGGGCGGCGGGAGCCACGGCAACGTTCTGGCGGCCATTTCATCGGGGACGATTACCGGCATCCGGCTGATGACGAACATCGCGGCGATGCTGCTGGTCTTCATTTCCCTGACGGCCTTGGTGAATTTCGTCACGGACGATGTGGTGGGGCATTATACCGGGCTGAACGACTGGATTGCCAAGGCGACGGGCGGAAAGTCCGAGGGGCTGACGTTCCAGTTCATGCTGGGCGCCCTCACGGCTCCTTTCATGTGGCTGATAGGCATCCCGGCTGACGATATCATGCTGGCCGGGTCGCTGTTGGGGCAAAAGACGGTCCTGAACGAGTTCGTGGCATACTTCCAGTTGCAGGAATGGCGGGATGCCGGGCTGTTCGTCTCGCAAAAGTCGGTGATCATGTCCACCTACCTCTTGTGCGGGTTTGCCAATATCTCTTCCATCGGCATATTGCTGGGCGGGCTGGGCGTGCTGGCCCCCGAAAAGAAGGATTTGATCTCCCGCACGGGCTTCAAGGCGATGATAGGCGGCGCCTTGGTCTCGGTCTTGTCCGCCGCAATCGTCGGGATGATATTAGGGTGAGGGGCATGGAGGCGTTCGAGCAGTTGTTTTATGCCCCGGGCATCGCCGCGAGCCGGGTGCTGCCCGAAGAGGAGGCCGCCCATTGCGTCAAGGTGCTGCGCCTGGCGGAAGGTGCGGAAATCCTGCTGGCCGACGGGAAAGGCTCGTTTTACAAGGCCCGCATAGCCAAGGCCCTCCCCCGGCATTGCGAGGTGGATGTCCTGGAATCGTGGCGGCAAGAGAGGCTGTGGCCCTTTTACGTGCATATAGCCGTGGCGCCCACGAAAAACATGGACCGGCTGGAGTGGTTCGCCGAAAAGGCATGCGAAATAGGCATCGACGAAATCACTTGCTTGGACTGCCGTTTCTCGGAGAGGAGGGAGGTGAAGCCCGCCCGCCTGGAGAAAATCTTGGTGAGCGCCATGAAGCAGTCCCGGAAGGCCGCGCTTCCCCTCCTGCACGGGATGACCGCCTTCAGGGAGTTCGTCGGGCAGCCGTTCGGCGGCCGCAAGTTCATCGCCCACTGCGGGGAGGGCGGAAACCCTTTGCTCAAGGATATTTACCGGCCGGGCGAAAACGCCTTGGTCCTGATCGGGCCGGAGGGAGACTTCAGCCCGGAGGAAATCCGCCGGGCCTTGGAGAACGGCTTTGAGGCCGTATCCCTGGGGAAAAGCCGCCTGCGGACGGAGACGGCGGCGTTGGTGGCGTGCCACACCCTGCACGTGCTGAACCGCTGAGCGGAAAAGCAATTTAAGCCCTCGAAT
>CAYRFT010000277.1:0-2809 GCA_964423585.1 uncultured Parabacteroides sp.
GCCCCGGGGAAGGGCGCGTGCGTTTTCCCGGCGTTCATGAGAGATTGTAGAACATAAAAAAAGGAGAAAAACCATGGAAACAAAGAAGAATTTTGTGCTTGACACGAATGTCATCCTGCATGATTACAAGTGCATCGCGAACTTTCAGGAGAACGACGTTTACCTGCCGATAGTCGTGCTGGAAGAATTGGACCGTTTCAAGAAGGGAAGCGAGCAAATCAATTACAACGCGCGTGAGTTTGTGCGCGAATTGGACATAATCACCACCAACGACCTGTTCACGAAGGGCGCTTCCCTGGGGCCGAATTCGGGGATGCTGCACATCGTGACCGGAGACCCGTACCAGGAGGTGGTGGCGAACGCCTTCGCGGAGAAAACGGCCGACCACCGCATTCTTTCGTGCACCTTGTATGTGGCGCGGCAGCATCCCGACATGCAGACCATCTTGGTGACCAAGGATGTCAACCTGCGGATGAAGGCCCGCTCGTTGGGCATAAAGGTGGAAGACTATATCACCGACAAGGTGACGAATGTGGACATCTTCGAGCGCTCGCAGGAGACGTATGAAGGAATCGGCCCGGAGCTTATCGACCAGATTTATGCCAATCCGGCGGGCATCGATGCCGACAAGGTGGATGTGGGCGCCAAGCTCTCTCCCAACGACTGTTTTATCCTGAAGAGCGAGCGGAATTCGGTGCCGGTTCGTTTCAATCCGTTCTCGTATAAGATCAAGCGGGTTGACAAGAGCACGAATTACGGGGTGCAGCCGCGGAATGCCGAGCAGAGCTTCGCCTTCGAGGTATTGAACGACCCGGAGATCAAGTTAGTGGCGCTTACGGGGAAAGCCGGGACGGGAAAGACCCTTCTGGCCTTGGCGTCGGCCTTGAAGCAGTCTGATTTGTACAAGCAGGTCTTGCTGGCCCGCCCGATCGTCGCCTTGGCCAACAAGGATCTGGGTTTCTTGCCCGGCGACGAGAAGCAGAAGGTGGCTCCGTACATGCAGCCCTTGGTTGACAATCTGAACGTGATAAAAAGCCAGATACCGGTCAACGGCACCGAGGCCCGCAAGCTGGAAGAGATGCAGAAGAACAACCAGTTGGTGATTGAAGCGTTGGCTTTCATCCGCGGCAGGAGCCTTTCGGGGACTTACTTCATCGTGGACGAGGCGCAGAACCTCACCCCGCACGAGATCAAGACGATCATCACGCGGGCAGGAGAGGGGACCAAGATGGTTTTTACCGGGGACATCCAGCAGATAGATTCACCGTACCTCGATGCGCGGAGCAACGGGCTGGCCTACATGGTTGACAAGATGAAGGGGCAGGATTTGTTTGCGCACATCAACTTGGTGAAAGGAGAACGCAGCCAACTGTCGGAGCTGGCTTCCAACTTGCTGTAAGGAAACGCGGGGATGCGGAGGCACGGGGCCGGACGGCAATCGTGCCTCCGCTTTTTTTGCATGGCCAAATGGGAGATGGCCGGTTTTTACGGCTCGTGCGGGGCGCGTTTGCCGCTTATGCCGGATGAATTTCCGCTTTTCTGCGGCCTGCCGCCTTTCTTCCGGCCCCGGGTGACGGGCTTATATTCCGGGGTTTCGCCCAAGGAAGGATCCACCGGTATTTTATAGACTTGCTTTCCGAGGAAATCTTCTATCCGCTTGAATCCGGCCTGCTCCTTGGGCGAGACGAAGGTGATGGCGAGGCCTTCGCTGTTCGCGCCGCGTGCCGTTCGCCCGATGCGGTGCACATAATCTTCTGGGTCGTGGGGGATGTCGAAGTTGATCACGACGCGGATGTCGCTGATGTCTATGCCGCGGGCCACCACGTCGGTCGCTACCAGGATATCCGTCTTTCCATTCTTGAAATCCCTCATTACTTCTTCCCGTTGTGCCTGCTCCAAGTCCGAGTGCATTTGGGCCACGTTGAATTTCATCCGGTGCAAGGTGTTCGCCAGTTCTTTCACTTTGGCTTTGGCAGAGGAAAAAATGATTACCCGCTGCGGACGGGCTTTGCTGAACAGGTTCTCAAGGATTTTGATCTTTTGGACATCGTAACAGACATAGGCCGTCTGCATGATGTTCTCCGGCGGGCGGGAAATGACCACCTGGATTTCTTCCGGGTCCTTCAGGATCGTTTCGGCAAGCACCCGGATCTTCGGCGGCATGGTGGCCGAAAACATGATAATCTGGCAAGTCGCGGGCAGTTGCTTGTAGATTTGCATGATGTCGTCATAGAAACCCATGTCGAGCATCCTGTCGGCCTCGTCGAGCACGAAGTAGGAGACCTGCGAGAGATCGACCGCGCCCAGCTTGATGTATGAAAGCAGTCGCCCCGGCGTTGCAATCGCCATGTCGGCGCCCATTTCGAGCCCCCGCCGCTGCTGTTCCCAAGCCACGCCGTCGGTCCCGCCGTAAACGGCGACCGACGAAATGGGGACAAAATAGGTGAAGCCCGCGATCTGCTGGTCGATTTGTTGTGCCAGTTCGCGGGTCGGGGCCATGATGACCGCATTGACCGCATTTTCGGGGAACCCTCCTTTGCTCAGCTCGTTGATGATAGGCAACACGTAAGCCGCGGTTTTTCCCGTGCCTGTTTGCGCGCAGGCTATAATGTCTTTTTTTGCTAAAATGACAGGAATCGTTTGTTCTTGTATCGGGGTCGCCTCTTGAAAATTCATGGCATCCAGCCCGTCCAAGATGGCATCCTCTAAATTTAATTCGTCAAATCTCATAATTCGTATAAAATGCGTTCAAAAATACATCATTTATTTCTAATGACGGTACTGATTATGGATTTTCTTGCAAAGATAG
>CAYRFT010000278.1:0-2805 GCA_964423585.1 uncultured Parabacteroides sp.
ATTTCCGTCCCCGTGGCCCTTGTTTTGCCCCGCAAAGGCTGTTTTTTCCCTCCATTCTCCTTTCCTCTTTCCGACGCGAGGGACTTATTGTTAAAAAATTGCTTGTTACCCATGACGCAAGCGTGTTTCGCCCCTTGGAACATATCCGCTACGCATGGGATTTGTCAAGGAAGCCTTTCCCAATCATGAAATCCGCGGGCATCTTGCCGTAAAGACGGGATGCTTGCGTATTTATCAACAATTCGCGAAAGTTATCAACAACTTTGGAATAAACGAATGTGTTTCAATTTTAAATGTTTAGTTTTGTACCCGGATTTAAGGGTACGATTTATGGGAAAGATTATTGCTTTGGCAAATCAGAAAGGCGGGGTTGGCAAAACAACAACGACGATCAATTTAGCCGCTTCACTGGCCGCCCTGGAAAAGAAAGTCTTGGTTGTCGATGCCGATCCGCAGGCAAATGCCTCTTCCGGACTGGGCGTTGACATCCGGAAGGTGGAAGTTTCCGTTTATGAATGCCTGGTGGGCGGGAATGACGCGCCGGCAGCCGTCGTGCCGACGGAAATAGAGGGGTTGGACATCATCCCGTCACACATAGACCTGGTTGGAGCGGAGATAGAAATGCTGAACATGGACAATCGCGAAAAGATATTGAAACACATACTGGAGCCGCTGAAAACGAAGTATGACTATATCCTGATAGACTGCTCTCCTTCGTTGGGCTTGATTACGGTCAATGCGCTGACCGCGGCCGACTCGGTGCTCATCCCGGTGCAATGCGAGTATTTCGCGCTGGAGGGAATCAGCAAACTGCTGAACACGATCAAGATCATCAAGTCAAAGCTGAATCCTGTATTGGAGATAGAAGGTTTCCTGCTGACCATGTATGATTCGCGCCTCCGCCTGGCCAACCAGATCTATGAAGAGGTGAAGCGCGCCTTCCGGAATCTGGTGTTTGCCACGGTCATCCAGCGGAACGTGAAATTGAGCGAGGCCTCCAGCTATGGGAAGCCGGTGCTTTTGTATGATGCCGATTCAAAGGGCTCGTTGAACCACATGCAATTGGCGCAAGAATTGATAAAGAAGAACGGTAATGGTTGATATTGTCGGTTAGGAAAGGAAATCATTATGGGAATGAAAAGATCGGCCTTGGGCCGTGGTTTGGATGCGTTGATTACGATGGACGACCTGAAGACGGGCGGTTCGTCGTCTATCAGCGAGATTGAGTTGGGCAAAATCCAGCCCAATCCGGAGCAGCCCCGTTCCGGGTTCGAGCAGGAGACCTTGGAAGAGCTGGCCGCTTCTATCCGTTCGTTGGGAGTGATCCAGCCGATTACGCTCAAGGAAACCGGGACGGGGCAGTACATGATCATTTCGGGAGAACGGCGTTACCGGGCTTCCCTGATGGCAGGGCTCTCCTCCATTCCGGCTTATATCCGCACTGCCGCGGACGACAATGTGGTGGAAATGGCATTGATTGAGAATATCCAGCGGGAAGATTTGAATGCCATCGAAATAGCCTTGGCCTACCAGAAGCTGATCGAGACATACGGGCTGACCCAGGAGAAACTGAGCGAGCGGATCGGGAAGAAAAGGGCCACCGTCGCCAATTATCTCCGCCTGCTGAAGTTGCCGGCCGAGATACAGGTCGGGCTGAAGGACAGGCGCATCGACATGGGGCATGCCCGCGCCTTGCTGCCCGTCGAGGACCCGGAAGTGCAGTTGGCCCTTTATGAACAGATCCTGGCAGAGGGCCTGTCGGTCCGCCAGGTGGAAGAAATGGTGCGCTCGGCGATGGAAGAGGCGGCGCCCCGGGAACAACCGGCGGGCGGGAAAAAGAAAAGGGAAGTCCTGCCTGAAGAATTCGGCCTGCTGAAAGAACATTTGTCGAGATTTTTCCAGACGAAGGTCCAACTGGTTTGCAATAAGAAGGGAAAAGGAAGGATAACGATCCCGTTTGCTTCGGAAGAAGAGTTGGAAAAACTGATCGGCTTGTTGGATAATTTGAAATGACATACCGGATTCTACTTGTTTGCCTGGCTTTTGCGGGTTGTTTGCCACGGGGGTTCGCCCAAGACGCGGAATCGCTTGAGGCAAGGGCCGATTCCTCGCGGATGGAGGCGGCAGCCGATTCGGCCGTGAGGCAGGTGATGCTGGAGGCCGATTCCTTGCCGGAGCCCGCCCGGGTCAAGATGGAATTCAAGCCGAGCCCCAAGAAAGCCGTCCTGCTGGCCCTTGTCCCGGGCCTGGGGCAGATCTACAACCGGAAGTTCTGGAAGCTGCCCATCGTCTATGGGGGCCTGATGGGGTGCATGTATGCGGTGACGTGGAACAACCGCAATTATCAGGACTACTCGACGGCCTACAAGGACATCATGGCAGACGCGGAAGAGCCGAACAAGCCGGTGGAGGAGTTCCATACCAGTTGGCAGGATTTCTTGGGCGTCGGATACGACCCGAAAGCCTGGGTGAGCAACGCCAATTTCCAGAACCAGCTGAAGAACCGCAAGGACTATTACCGGCGTTACCGCGATTTGAGCATCATCATCACCGTGGGCGTTTACGCTTTGTCCATTATCGATGCCTACGTCGATGCCCAGTTGTTTGACTTTGACATATCTCCTGACTTGTCCATGCACTGGGAGCCGGCAGTTACGCCGCAGACGGCTTACGGCTCCCGGTCGTATGGCTTGAACTGCAGCATCAAGTTTTAGCAGCAAGGGGAAGGCCGCTTCTCCGGTCGGCTCTGCCCGCAAGTGCAAAACCGGGCAATAAAATCAAGAAAGAACATTAGAAACGCCCGTC
>CAYRFT010000279.1:0-2799 GCA_964423585.1 uncultured Parabacteroides sp.
TGCACATACGTACCGATGTCTTCACCGGTCATCACTTTCTTCAAGTTTCCATTCCTATCCATGTTAAAGACAATCACGGGCAAATTATTCTCCTTGCACAGGGTAGTGGCCGTCAGATCCATCACTTTCAAGCCCCGTGCATAGATTTCATCGTAGGTGATGTCCGGGAATTTCACGGCAGTCGGGTCTTTCTCGGGATCCGCGGTATAGATGCCGTCAACACGTGTGCCCTTTAGCATCACGTCTGCTTCAATCTCTATGCCACGCAACGAAGAACCCGTATCCGTCGTGAAGAAAGGATTGCCGGTACCGCCCGACATGATTACGACATGGCCTTGCTCCAGCAGTTCGATAGCCCGCCACTTGCTGTAAAATTCGCCGACAGGTTCCATGCGGATGGCTGTCAGCACCTTCGCCTTCACGCCCAAAGAGGTCAAAGCGGAACTCAACGCCAGGCTGTTGATCACCGTGGCCAGCATGCCCATCTGATCCCCTTTCACCCGGTCGAACCCTTTGGATGCGCCGCTCAAGCCGCGGAAGATATTACCCCCGCCAATGACGATGCCGATCTGGACGCCCATCCCGGCAATCTCTTTGATCTGTTCCGCATATTCGTTCAAGCGTACTTCATCAATGCCATACTGTTTGCTTCCCATGAGCGACTCGCCGCTCAATTTCAAAAGAATCCGTTTGTACTTGACCATAAACACATCTGATTTTATTGGTTTCCGGCAAATGTACGAATATTTATCCGGTTTCAATCTTTTTCAGTCCGAGGCGACGGCGGGTAATCTTTTTTTGATTATGTTTGCCGCTATAAAATTGGATGATATATGAAAGGAATTGTTTTGGCCGGGGGATCCGGTACACGTTTGTATCCTATAACGAAAGGCGTGTCGAAGCAGTTGTTGCCGATATATGACAAGCCGATGGTTTATTATCCGGTATCGGTATTGATGTTGGCGGGCATCCGGGACATATTGGTGATATCGACCCCGCAAGACTTGCCCGGTTTCCGGCGTTTGCTGGGGGATGGGAGCGATTATGGCGTCAGGTTTGAATATGCGGAACAGCCTTCGCCCGACGGTTTGGCCCAGGCATTCATTATCGGGGCCGATTTCATTGGCGGCGATTCGGTTTGCCTGGTCTTGGGGGATAATATTTTTTACGGGCAGAGTTTTTCTTCCATGCTGCGCCGGGCTGTCTCGATAGTTGAAGACGAAGGGAAAGCGGCCGTTTTCGGGTATTATGTGAATGATCCGGAGCGATACGGGGTCGCCGCGTTTGACGAAGAAGGGAATGTAGTCAGCCTTGAAGAAAAGCCCCGGCAGCCCAAGTCCAATTATGCCGTGGTGGGACTTTATTTCTATCCGAACGAGGTGGTGGAAATATCCAAACGGATAAAACCGTCCGCGCGGGGCGAATTGGAAATCACGACGGTCAACCAGGAATTTTTGAGGGAAGGCAAACTGAAGGCGCAACTGTTCGGGCGCGGTTTTGCCTGGTTGGATACCGGGACGCATGATTCCCTTTCGGAAGCTTCCACCTTTATCGAAGTGATAGAGAAGCGGCAAGGCTTGAAAGTGGCTTGCCTGGAAGAAATAGCTTTCAGGAACGGATGGATTGAGGCCGGCCGGTTGAGGGAAATCGCCAAGCCGATGGCGAAAAACCAATACGGGCAATATCTGTTGCAGCTTGCCGAAGACAAGGATGCCCAATGCCTGTGAAGTCCCTTCGCTTCCCCGCCGGGCGCGTTCAAAGGCATCGCGGGTCCTGGCATTGGCAGGTGGCGGACTCGAACTCGATGGTGCTGTGCGAGATTCCCGCCGACAGGAAAATCTGTTTGATGCGAGGTTTGACCGACTCCATTTCCGCAATGTCGTCCAGGACGATATGGACGGTGGCGGCATTCTCGGTCGTGCTGATTCCCCAAACGTGCAGGTGGTGCCAGTCCTTTACTTGAGGAAGGGCTTCAATCTCCTGCCGGATATTTCCCAAACGCACCGACGAGGGCACGGCGTCAATGGAGAGAAACAGGCTTTCCTTCAGCAATCCGAAGGTGGAAAAGAGGATGACGGCGGCAATGAGCAGGCTGATGATTGAATCGATCCGGTTCCAGCCGGTGTAACTGATGAGAATGCCGGAGAGGACGACGCCTGCGGAAACCAGCGTGTCCGCCATCATGTGGAGGAACGCGCCCTGCACGTTCAGATCTTTCTTCCTGTTCCGCATCAGCAGCCACGTGGTCAGCCCGTTGATGACAATCCCGATGCCGGCCGTCAGGCTGATGGCCTCGCCCGATACCGGTCCGGGCTGCTTCAGTTTGTAAATGCTTTCAATGAGGATAGCCCCTACGGCAACCAGCAGGATCACGGCGTTCGCCAGCGAAATCAGAATCGTGGCCTTCTTGTAGCCATACGTGAAATGGCGGGTCGTATGGTGCTTTGCCATCCTGAACGCCGCCAGCGCCAGCAGCAGGCTGAACACGTCGCCCAAGTTGTGGCCCGCGTCGGAAAGCAAGCCCAACGAGTTGCAGGCGAACCCGACGGCCGCTTCGATGGCGACGAACAGCAAATTAAGCGCGATGCAGAAGATGAATATCTTGCTCAGCGAGGCGGGCGCCGTGCGAAGCCCGTGATGATGCGTATGTCCGTGATGGGTTTCCATTTCCTGTTTGTTCGCGCCGGTTGGAGCGGAATAAAAACATGTACCTCGGCAAAGATACGACAATTGCCGGAAATCACCCCTCTGAAGGGCGGTTTTCTGTGCCGGCGGGACCCTCCTCCGGCAGTGTTTATG
>CAYRFT010000280.1:0-2795 GCA_964423585.1 uncultured Parabacteroides sp.
TCCCTTGAAAAGAAAAACTGCTGCCGGAGGGCTTGAAGTCCCCAAAAAGAAGCGCGGCGGCATGAAAGGAGCGGGGAGTCCGGGTCGCGCCTGCCGTTTGGTCCTGCCTGTCCATACTTTTTCCAAAATGCTTGCCGGAATTGGATATAAATAGCTACTTTTGCAGCGGATTTCTGAAACGGAAGACGAAAACATGACTGCAATGAAGGAAGAATGGTTCCCTTTGGTGGACGAGGAAGGCCGGACAACAGGCAAGGCCACTCGCCGGGAATGTCACAACGGAAGCAAACGGTTGCATCCGGTTGTCCATTTGCATGTTTTCAACGGGAAAGGTGATTTGTACTTGCAGAAGCGTTCGATGGCAAAAGACATCCAGCCGGGGAAATGGGATACTGCGGTCGGGGGCCATGTCGGTTATGGCGAAACGGTGGACGAGGCGCTGCGCAGGGAAGCCCGCGAGGAGCTGGGAATTGCCGGCTTCAATCCGGAGTTCGTGGCGCGGTATGTCTTTGAGTCGGAGGTGGAGAAAGAGCTGGTGAATACTTTCCGGGCTGTCTGTGAAGGCCCGTTTTCCCCCAATCCCGAAGAGATAGACGAAGGGCGTTTCTGGTCTTCCGCGGAAATAAGGGCCCGGTTGGGGAAGGGCGTTTTCACTCCCAATTTCGAGAGGGAGTATGGAAAGCTGGGGATGGAATGACAATCGTTTAAACAAAAAATAAGAAAGATGAAAGTGAAGATTATGTTCCCGCTGGTGGCCACAGGATTCATGGTGATGGCGGGATGTGGCGGAAACGCCCAGACGGGCAAGCAGTCGGCTTGCAAATCGGTTGATTTGGCTAATCTGGATACGACGGTGGCGGCCGGCGACGACTTCTACCAGTATGCCTGCGGCGGCTGGATGAAGGAATATCCGTTGAAGCCGGAATTTTCCCGTTTTGGCGTGTTCGAGCAGCTGATGGAAATGAACCGCGAGCAGCTCCGCGCCTTGGTGGAAGAGCTGAAGGACGCCCCGCAGCAGGAGGGGAGCGTCGCGCAGAAAATCGGGATGCTGTATGAACTGGCTTTGGACAGCGAGAAGACGAACGAGGAGGGCTCCGGCCCGGTGAAGGATGAATTGCTTGCCATCCGCAACCTGGGCACGAAGGCCGAGTTCTCGAAGATGGTCGCCAACATGCACAAAGAAGGGATTACCCCTTTCTTTGCCCTTTACGTGGGGGCCGACGAGATGAACAGCTCCATGAACATCGTCCAGTTGCACCAGGCAGGACTGGGAATGGGCGACCGCGACTACTACCTGCAGAACGATGAGACCTTCGGGAAGATCCGGGAGGCTTACAAGGCGTATATCTCCCGTCTGTTTGTTTTGGCGGGCCATTCTCCCGAACAGGCGGAAGCCGCCGTGACGGCGGTGATGAACGTCGAGAACGGGATCGCCAAGGTTTCGTCCTCGCGCGAGGAATTGCGCGATTCAAAGAAGAATTACAACAAGATGCCTTATGCCGACTTCGCCAAGTCGAACGATGCTTTCGATTGGGACGCCTACTTTGCCGCCATGGGCTTGGACAGCATACCCGAGTTGGATGCGAAACAGTTCGTTTATTACAAGAAGTTGGGAGATTTCCTGAAGAATGTCTCCTTAGACGACCAGAAATACTATCTGGCGTTCCATTTGCTGAGCGCGGCGGCTCCTTATCTGAGCGACGACTTCGTAAACGCGAACTTTGAGTTTTACGGCAAGACCATGTCGGGCAAGCAGATGCTGGAAGAACGCTGGAAGCGGGCGTTGTCCACGGTGAACGGGTCGCTGGGCGAGGCCGTGGGGCAGATGTACGTGGCCAAATACTTCCCGGAGACTTCGAAGGAGAAGATGCTGGCGTTGGTAGGCAATTTGCAGAAAGCCTTGGGCGAGCGCATCAACGCTTTGGAATGGATGGGCGACTCGACGAAGCTGAAAGCGCAGGAAAAACTGGCGGCCTTCACGGTGAAGATCGGTTATCCCGACAAATGGAGGGACTATTCGGCCTTGGAAATCAAACCGGACTCCTATTGGGCCAACGTCAAGCGGTCGTCCGTCTTTGAGATGGAGTACATCCTGGCCGATGCCGGCAAGCCGGTGGACAAATCCCGCTGGTACATGACACCGCAGACCGTCAACGCCTATTATAATCCGACTACCAACGAGATTTGTTTCCCGGCCGCCATCCTGCAGCCGCCGTTCTTCGACCCGGAGGCCGATGACGCGGTCAATTACGGAGGAATCGGCGTGGTGATCGGGCATGAGATGACGCACGGCTTCGACGACCAAGGGCGCAACTACGACAAGGACGGAAACCTGGCCGACTGGTGGGCGGCCGAAGATGCCGGACGTTTCACGGAACGCGCCGACAAGCTGGCCGCGCAATACGACGCCATTGTCGTGCTGGACACGATGCATGCCAACGGGAGGTTCACCTTAGGCGAGAATATCGCCGACCAAGGAGGGCTGCTGGTTTCCCATCAGGCTTACCTGAACAGCCTGCAGGGACAGGCGCCCGCCGTCATCGACGGCTTCACCGGCGATCAGCGTTTCTACTTGGGCTATGCGACCGTGTGGGCGCAGAATATCCGGGACGAGGAGATTGTGCGGCGGACGAAAATGGACCCGCATTCCCTCGGCAAATGGCGTGTGAATGCCGCCTTGAGGAATATCGACGCTTTCTACGAGGCTTTTGGCATCAAAGAGGGTGATCCCATGTACATGCAGCCCGCGGACCGCGTCAATGTCTGGTAGCCGCGCCGGTTTGCGCAGGATTTTC
>CAYRFT010000281.1:0-2759 GCA_964423585.1 uncultured Parabacteroides sp.
CTTTTCTATTTATACGCTTTCAATAAGCCCTGTTTTCTGATCTTCAAGCTGAAGCCTGTGCTTGAATTTCCGAACACATCGCCGGTATCCGCCCCGATGGAGCCGCAGAACTGCCATCCTTTCAGTTTGGGATGCCGGTATTGCACATCGGCCAAAAACGAAATGCCATCTTTCTTTTTGAGGAAAGGGGCGGCATGCGTCCCCCACGTGTTCATGGCCGTCAACAGGAAACGATAGCCGACGGTGGAAGAAAACGACCCTCTCAACCCGAAATGGAAGTCCCGGACACGATTGTCCCGGAAACCGGGCCTGCCGTCCGTATTATATTCAGGAGAAACCAGCAGCGGCGACCCGACCGAACGGCCGAAATAGGAATTGCCCGTCGTGTACTCGCCGTTATTATAATAGCTGTCGCCGCCTCCGCCCCGGCCGGGGTGTTCGTCGTGGTCAAAATTAATGAAGTGGAACGGTCCGCTTTGATTGCGGGTCGTGACATACTCGAAGACAAACCGCTCCACCCAGGGGAAAGGCAGGTCCAGTTCCAGTCCCCAAAGGCCGTCGGTCCCGTTATCGAATTTCAAGCCCGACTTGTCGGCGCACAAGTGCTGGTAATAGCCGCGCAAGCTCCAGCCTCCGGCCTGATACTTGAGCCCGAAGTCGAAAGAGACGTGATGGCTCCCGAGTACGTTGATACGGTCGGAAAGGGAGGCATCGTCCCCGCCTTTCGCGCCCAGCACGATACGGATGAAATCCTTGAGGGAATGGGGTTGCTTCCCAATCGCCGGGTTGGTCGATGTGCCTCCCCACTGGGCGATATGCTGTATTCCAAACGTTGCCGAAAGGGGGAAAGCTCCCCGCGTATCGCTCACCTGGAAGCAGACGGACTTCTGATGCCACAAGACATGTTCGACATAGGTGTGTCCGGCGTGGCGGTCGGACAAATAATCGCTGTCGAACGAGCGGCCCACGCTGAAGTTCCCCTTGAACTGCAGCCAGCCTTTCGTCAGCGGGACGGCCGTGAAACGAGGGATGCCGATGTTCACCTCCGGAATCGGACGCGCGTTGTTCGAATAGATCATATCGCCGCTGCTCAGGAACGGGTCCGCCAAAGAATGGTAACGCTCCTTGCTCCCGATGTGGATTTCCATGCACTTATATCCGAATTCCGCGTAAAGCTGATGGATATACGCCCGATTGTCGCGCGGCGACGCGCCCGCCAGATCCAGCCCGGCTCCCCATCTGAACCCGCTCCCGAAATGCTGCCGGTGGAACACGCCGGCTTTCAGATAAGCGTTGTCGCCGTCCAGCGGGACGATGCCATACCGGTTGCTTGCCATCCAGAAGGGAGTATTGTCATCCGTCGCCAGGGAGCCGAAGAGTTCCACCCGGTAGCTGGTCGCATCCCGGGGTATTTCCTCCTGGGCCTGCCCGGCAATCGGCAGGAGAAGCCCGAACAGAGGAATGTATTTTGTCCACTTCCCTTTCATATCTTCTCTTTCATGTTCATGCGGTAAAGGTAACTATTTTATCGTATCCAGCCAATCGAACAGGATTTGGTATGCGTGGTCGCGCGCCGGCCGTGGCGACAGGATCAGGTCGTGCATGCCTCCTCCTATTTGCCGGGCGGTCACGTCCGGGCCCAACCGCTTCCCGAACCTTTGGATGTCATCCACCGAGAGGACGATGTCGGAAGAGAGGTATTCGTCATGCCAGTCCGCCGTTTCCGCAAACGAGCGGGCCGAGGAGAGCAGCAGGACGGGGCACCGGATCGCGCCGCCGCCTTGTATGTCTTGCTGCGCGAGGTGGATGGCACGGATCCAGCCGGCTTTCTTGGGATGGCTGAAGGGCATCTTCAGCGAGGTGTCGAACATCCATTCTCCCTTGCAGGTCCTCAGCAGGCTTTGCGCATACGAGTCGCCATCGCCGGGACCCTGCACGACCCAGTCGGGGAAAAACCTCCCCAAGAAAGACACGGCCGGGATAGCCACGTTCTCCATGAACCAGCCGAAGTTCCAGTCGAGGAACGGGCTGTTCAGCACCAGCCCGGCAACGGGCGCCTGCGGATGATGCTTCAGGTAACAGGAAGAAACCAGGCCGCCGGTCGAATGCCCCATCAGGACGATTTCCCGGCTTCCCTCTTCCCTGACGAGGGCGATCGCCGTGTCGATGTCGGCATAATACTCGTCCACGCTCCGGCAGCAGAAGGCATCCTGGCCCGGAAGGAGCGAACGGCCGTACTTGCGGAGGTCGAGCGCGTAGAAGTTATACCCGTGCGCCGCGACGCTGTCTCCCAACTGCGCCTGGAAAAAATAATCGTTATATCCGTGAATGTAAAGGACCGCCCTCCTGCCGGGCCGGGGCTTCGCCTTCCGCACCAGCGTGCAGACCGTTTTCCCTTCGTAGTCGTCGGGCATGCCGATTGTCTGCCGCTGGTAGCCTCCGCCCAACATGTCTTCTGAATATTGCGCCTTGCCTGCCAGGGCGGCGAGCAGCAGGACGAAAGCCGGCAAAATGCGATTCGGTTTCATGAAGCAGAATATTGCATTTGTTAATCGTATGCTATTTAAAATGGTTGAACGGGCAGACTATACTAAAAACCAATGGCTGATGCCACATATCCGGGGCCCTGTCTTTTACGGACAGGCGGAAAGATCTTCCATCCATCCGCCCCGGGAGTTTCGCCTTTGCAAAAGTAGCGTTTTTCCCATTACCGCACGCAGGCAGGCCGGACAAATCTCCTTTTCATGCCAAAGTTTCCG
>CAYRFT010000282.1:0-2745 GCA_964423585.1 uncultured Parabacteroides sp.
TATATGATAATTACACGCTTTTTAGTACCTTTGCCCGCTGTTAAGAAGAGCGGATTCGGAACACGTTCCGCGGTTGGATAATCAAAATAGACAATTTTATGTTTGACAATCTGAGTGAACGCTTGGAGCGTTCGTTTAAGTTGCTGAAAGGCGAAGGGAAAATCACTGAAATCAACGTCGCGGAGACGTTGAAGGATGTGCGCCGTGCCTTGTTGGATGCCGATGTCAATTACAAGGTCGCCAAAACGTTTACCGACAGGGTAAAAGAAAAGGCGTTGGGGCAGAATGTGCTGACTTCGATCAAGCCGAGCCAGTTGATGATAAAGATCGTGCATGACGAACTGGCGCAGTTGATGGGAGGGACGGCCGCCGAGCTGAATCTGGCAAGCCGTCCGGCTGTCATCCTGATGTCGGGGCTGCAAGGATCGGGCAAGACCACGTTCACCGGCAAGCTGGCCAATATGTTGAAGACAAAGAAAAACAAAAGGCCGTTGCTGGTCGCCTGCGACGTGTATCGCCCGGCCGCCATCGAACAGTTGCGGGTGTTGGCAGGGCAAATAGGCGTGCCGGTTTATTTGGAAGAGGGAAACAAGGACCCGGTGGAAATTGCCTGCCATGCCGTTGCCGAAGCGAAGGCAAAAGGCAACGACGTGGTGATTGTCGATACGGCGGGGCGGCTGGCCGTCGATGAGATCATGATGCAGGAAATAGCGGCGATCAAGGCCGCCGTCGATCCGGACGAGACTTTGTTCGTGGTGGATGCCATGACCGGACAGGATGCCGTCAACACGGCCAAGGAATTCAATGAGCGGCTGGACTTCGACGGCGTCGTTTTGACCAAGTTGGACGGTGATACCCGTGGCGGCGCCGCGTTGTCTATCCGCACGGTGGTGGACAAGCCGATCAAGTTCGTCGGGACAGGCGAAAAGATGGAGGCGCTGGATGTTTTCCATCCCGAGCGCATGGCCGACCGCATCTTGGGCATGGGCGACATCGTTTCGTTGGTTGAACGTGCCCAGGAGCAGTACGATGAAGAGGAGGCCAGGCGGCTGCGGAAGAAAATCGCCAAGAACCAGTTCGACTTCGACGATTTCATCGTCCAGATACAGCAGATCAAGAAGATGGGCAACCTGAAAGAGCTGGCGTTGATGATCCCGGGAGCAAGGAAAGCGTTGAAAGATGCGGATATCGACGATAACGCCTTCAAAAGCATTGAGGCGATCATTTATTCGATGACTCCCGAAGAACGCAAGAACCCGGCAATCCTGAACGGCTCGCGCCGCCAGCGCATCGCCAAAGGCAGCGGCACTTCCATCCAGGAGGTGAACAAGCTGCTGAAGCAATTCGACGAGACGCGCAAGATGATGCACATGTTTACCCACGTGAAGGCGGGCGGCATGAAGCTCCCGAAGATGCCGGGCCCCGGTTTCAGAAGATAGATTGAGGAATCATGGATTATAAGTTATTGGACGGAAAGGCCGTCGCCGCCCGGATGAGGCAGGAGATGGCTGAAGAGGTCGCCCGCATCAGGGCCGAGGGCGGCAAAGTGCCGCACCTGGCGGCAATCCTCGTGGGGCACGACGGCGGAAGCGAGACGTATGTCGCCAGCAAGGTGAAGGCCTGCGAGGAGATCGGTTTCGGGTCAACCTTGATTCGCTTCGGGGAGGATGTGGCCGAGGAAGAACTGCTTCGCAAGGTGGATGAACTGAACAACGACCCGGAGGTGGACGGGTTTATCGTCCAGCTCCCCTTGCCGGGGCATATCTCCGAGCAGAAGGTGATCGAGGCCATCGATTACCGGAAGGATGTGGACGGATTCCATCCGGTCAACGTCGGACGCATGGCGATCGGGCTGCCTTGTTTCGTTTCGGCCACGCCGGCCGGCATTTTGGAGCTGTTGAAGCGGAACAGCATCGAGACGCAAGGCCGGCATTGCGTGGTGCTGGGCCGCAGCAATATCGTGGGAAAGCCGATGGCCTCGCTGATGATGCGGAAAGCCTATCCGGGAGACTGCACGGTGACGGTTTGCCATAGCCGCTCGAAGAATTTGAAGGAGATGTGCCTGCAGGCGGATATCATCATCGTGGCCCTGGGCGTTCCCGGCTTCCTGAAGGCGGACATGGTGAAGGAAGGGGCCGTGGTGGTGGATGTCGGGACGACGCGCGTGCCCGACCCGGCCCGCAAGAGCGGTTTCCGTCTCTGCGGGGATGTGAAATTCGATGAAGTGGCTCCGAAATGTTCGTATATCAGCCCGGTTCCGGGCGGGGTGGGGCCGATGACGATCGTCTCGTTGATGCGGAACACGCTGCTGGCAGGGAAGAAAGAGGTTTTCCGGTGAGCGGCGCGCCGGCCCGGCCCGGTGGAAGCATGGAATCCTTGCGGATGCCGCCGTTTGGGATTAAAAAACAGGAAATGTTTGCAGAATAAAAAAATATGCGTACTTTTGCGCGTCTTGAAAGAAGCCTCTGCCGGAGGCGACATGGTGAATGTAGCTCAGTTGGTTAGAGCATTGGATTGTGGTTCCAAGGGTCGTGGGTTCGAGCCCCATCCTTCACCCGCCGGCGAGGGGAAGTTCAAGTTCATGACGGTGAATGTAGCTCAGTTGGTCAGAGCATTGGATTGTGGTTCCAAGGGTCGTGGGTTCGAGCCCCATCTTTCACCCCGCAAAAGGAAGGATCTTCGGGAGAAGGTCCTTTTTTTATGGCCCGGATTTGCCGCTTTTTCGTTTGGGATGCCGTCCGGGTG
>CAYRFT010000283.1:0-2704 GCA_964423585.1 uncultured Parabacteroides sp.
GCGCGTATCCCGTCAAGGGGAAATCGCAGTTTTCCACCGTGCCGCGCAACTGGACGATTCGCCCGTTCACGCTGAACATCTTCCCCGCGGTCTTGAATTCGCGCATCCCGAAGGTGCGCGTCTGCCTGTCCGTCCCCGCTTTGGAAACAACCTCCGCCGTCAGCTCGTACAAGGCCGGAGTGAACTCGTCCCACAACTGCACTTCCTCTCCCATGTCCAGCACCATCTCCACTTCCGCCTCTCCTTTCTCCAACCGCACCCGCCGCGACACGGACGGCACTTCGTGCGCCACGCCCGTATTGAAACTCTTGGCCGACAGCCTGACCTCAGCCTCATGGCGGCCTTTTCCCCGGGCATGCTTCAGCCTTATCCGCACGACGGCCGTCTTGGCGTGAATGTCGGGGTAAACCTGAATGTCTTCGGCATACAGGAGAGGCATACACCGGAGTTCCATGCGCCCCGCCACGCCGTTCCAGTTTCCCTGCGTCTGGTCGGTCACGCTATGCGAATCTTCCCCCACGCAGACACCGTCCGTCCGGTTGTCGATACGCAACGCCAACGTGTTCTCGCCGCTCCTCACGTAATCCGTCACGTCGTAGCAATGGGGCACGCACAGGCTGTTGCCGTTCCCGGCCTTCTTCCCGTTCACCCAAAGTTCCGTCTCTATGTGCGGCCGTTCGAGGAACAGCACGACGCGCCGCCCGTCCCAACCGTCCGGCACGTTCACCGTCCTTTTGTACCAGGCGGCACCCACGTAATGGCGGTCGGGTGTCAGGAAGAACGGCAACTTGAAGTTTTCTTCCCGTCGGTACTCCTCCATGCGGGGATTGTAAAAGAAAGAACTGTCGTAGAGCGAACCCGTCCACCGCGTTTCCACCGACGGGAGGTCGCCTTTCAACCGTTGCGGCATGCTTCCGGGCAAGAGGATGTCGTCCTCCAAGTGCCGTTCATGCCATTTCCCTGCAACGCCTTCATCCGCCCTGTCGATTTGAAACTCCCACCGTCCCGACAGGTCGATGCAATCTTGCGCGAGCAGGACTCCACCGTATGCCAACGCGGACACGGCAAGAACCGAAGCCAAGATGTGATGTTTTTTCATGCAATTCAAGTTTATATTGAGGTTCATAAACAAAGAAAGCCACTCCTTCCCTTTTCAGAAATATACCATGTAATTCTTCTTGTGAAACCGGGGTTGGAAGATGGCAATGCCGATATGAAACAGGTCGAAGGTCAGGCAGACTTCCTGCCGGTTGCAAATATCTTTCCACAGGGCGCGCATCTCGCTGTTCGCCCGGATGCCCTCGAGGAAAAAGACCGTATCCGGATGGACATGCTTCATGGCTTCTTCCACATAGAAGCGGTTCCTTTCCTTGTCCCGGCTCGCCTGAAAGAGAACGAAGTCCACTTTCCCCAGGTTTTGCAAGGCGGCAGGCAATGTCTTCCCGTAGTCACCCGGGCACAACGTTGCCTTCGACCGGTATTTTTGCAAACTCCAGTCTGTCGTCGCGGCGGAAAGGGTTTCTTTCTCGAGAATGAAGGCCTTCACATCCGAAGCGTATGCCGTCAGATACAGGGACGCGATTCCCGCCGGGGAACCAATTTGCAGCAGCTTTTTGGGCTTGAAGAAATTGACCGTGCGGAACAACAGCTCCCCGTGCGAACGCTTGATGTCTTTCCTGACGGGCTCGTTCCCTTTATGCTCCAGTTGCCGCCGGACCAATTCGATGTCTTGATAGCAATAGTAAGCGCACCGCTCGTCGATTACTTTCGTAATGAAAGAAAAGGCGAAAGGCGAATGCACGCCGAATCCTTTGCGGTAGCGCAAGAAACGGTAGAACAGTATGGTTTCTTGCCAGGTATAGGAGAAAGGAAATAGGTTCATCTTCTTATCGATCTGTTGCGGATGAAACGAATCTTCACCATTGCGTCCGGAGGATTGAAATCACCCGCATATCGCATTAATCTTCTCCAACTCCTCGGCAGAAAAGCTGGTATTCTCAATCGCTTTCAGGTTGTCGGCCAGTTGCGCGACGGAGCTTGCCCCGATGATGACACTCGTCACCATGCTGTCTTTCAACAGCCAGGCGAGCGACATCTCGGCCAAGGTTTGCCCACGCGAGCAGGCCACTTCGTTGAGTGCTCTTATTTTCCGCAGCATTTCTTCCGTCAGAACCTCTTTTTTCAAGAAAGCACCCTTTGCCATACGTGAATCTTCGGGGATACCGTTCAGATAGCGGCCGGTCAGCAGGCCTTGCGCCAATGGGGAAAAAGCGATGAAGCCGGTTCCGTTTTCCCTTGCCTGCTGCAGGATGCCCTCCTCTTCTGGCGCGCGGTTAAAGAGGTTGTAGCGGCCCTGATAAAGGAGGCAGTGCACATCCCGTTCTTCCAAGTATTTATAGGCAAGCTCGGCCGCCTCCTTCGGATATTTGGAGATTCCTGCGTAAAGTGCTTTGCCTTGCCGGACGATATCCACCAGCGTCTGCAGGGTCTCTTCAAGCGGGGTATCCGGGTCATAGCGGTGGGAATAGAAGATGTCCACGTAATCGAGGTTCATCCGCTTCAGGCTCTGGTCGAGGCTGCTCATCAAATGCTTTCGGGAGCCCCATTCCCCGTAGGGACCGAGCCACATGTCGTGTCCGGCCTTGGTGGAGATGAACAGTTCGTCGCGATAGGGCATGAAGGACTTCTTCATGATCATTCCGAA
>CAYRFT010000284.1:0-2694 GCA_964423585.1 uncultured Parabacteroides sp.
CCAGTGTTTCCGGAAAAGAAAAAGGAGTTTGCCCGCCGGGAGCGGGATTTTCGCGGCGTGAAAACGATTTTTCGGGCAAGAACGCGACGGGGAAAGGATAAAATGCTATATTTGTCAGTGTTTAATCATAAAGGTTTTGATATGAGCGGAGACGAAGATTTTATTTACGACGAGGACGAGTCCGTAAAATTCATTCGGAATTATTTGCCCCAGGAACTGAAAGGAAAATTCAGCGACGACGACATCAACTACATCGTCGATTTGATCTATGAGTTTTACGAAAGCAAAGGATACATGGATGAAGGCATCGACGAGGACGCGGAAATAGCGATTGACGAAGACGAACTGGCTTCATTTGTGGTAAAGAACGCGCAAAAGGACAGGGTGGGCAAGTTCACACCCGAAGAAATCTCCTTCGTCGTGCAGGGAGAGATGGCGTATTGCGAATCGTTGGACATGTTTGAGTAACTAACCGATAAAAAGAAGAAAAGATGAAAAGTTTGAGAGTTTTGTCAGCATTGCTTCTTTCTTGCGCGCTGGTCTTTTCAAGTTGCAGTACTTGGAATAACACCCAGAAAGGAGCTGCCTATGGTGTAGGCGGAGGAGCCGCCGTGGGTGCCGGCGTAGGCGCCTTGGCGGGCAACACGGCTTTGGGAACGGTGATTGGAGCCGCATTGGGAGGGACTGCCGGCGCGTTGATCGGCAAGAAGATGGACAAGCAGAAGAAGGAATTGGAAGCTTCGTTGCCGGAAGAGACGACCGTCGAAACGATAAACGACGGGGAAGCCCTGAAGGTCACGTTCGATTCGGGCATCTTGTTCGCCACCAATTCAAGCACCGTGAGCGACGCTTCGAAGAGCGCCCTGCGCAACCTGGCCACCAGCCTGAACCAGAATCCGGATACGGATATCAAGATTGTAGGGCATACGGACAACACGGGCAACGTGGATTACAACCAGACGTTGTCCGAGAAAAGGGCCAAAAGCGTGTTCAACTACCTGATGGTTGACCAGGGCGTCAGCAGCAAGCGCATGAGCTACGAAGGGAAAGGCATCCACGAGCCGGTGGCCGACAATTCGACCGCGGAAGGCCGCGCCTTGAACCGCCGTGTCGAAATCCTGATCCTGCCCAGCCAGCAAATGATACAGGAAGCGCAAAGCGGCACATTGAGATAAGCCGGAAACTGGCAGGAAACCTCTGATCCGCCTCTTTCTCGTCCCGCCTGACGGGCCGGGAGGGAGGCCGATCGGGGGTTTCCTGTGTAAAGAAGCCAAAGGGAACAGCCCGCCACCGTGTGAAAAGCCTTTTATATGCCGAGCCATGATAAAATAAGCCAAGCCCTCCGGAATTTGGGCATCGCGTCGCTGAACGGCATGCAGTCGGCCGTGATGGAGGCGGGCGTGGAAAGGGATTTGGTCTTGCTCAGCCCGACCGGCTCGGGCAAGACGCTGGCTTTCCTGTTGCCGTTGCTCCCTTTGTTGGCGGCGGAAGAGAAAACGCAGGCAATGGTGATCGTCCCTTCCCGTGAATTGGCGTTGCAGATAGAATCGGTGTTCCATTCGTTGGGGACAGGACTGAAGGCGACCTGTTGTTACGGCGGGCATCCTTTCCAAATAGAGAGGCGGAGCCTGGAGCATCCGCCCGTGTTGTTGATAGGCACGCCGGGGCGCATCCTGGACCATCTGGAAAAAGGAAATCTCTCCTTGCAGTCTGTCCATACGGTCATTTTGGATGAATTCGACAAGGCATTGGAGTTGAAATTCGTCCCGGAGATGAGAAAAATCATGTCCCGGCTGCCACGGGCAAGGCGCACGGTATTGACCTCCGCCACGGAAGCGATCGAGATACCGGAATTCGTCCGTTTGCACCGGCCGGTGCGGATTTCATGCCCGGCGGCGCCGGAATCCGCGGAAAGGTTGAAGATATACCGGGTCCGGTCCCCGCAGAAAGACAGGCAGGCGTGCCTGTATGGCCTGTTGGGCGAACTGGAAGGCGAATCGGCACTGGTGTTCTGCAACCGCCGGGAGGCCGTGGAGCAGGTGGGGCAATTCCTGGCCCGGATGCAGGTGGATTGCGTTTATTTCCATGGCGGGATGGAGCAGGCGGACCGCGAACAGCGGCTGGCGCTCTTCCGCAACCGGACGGCCACCGTCCTCGTCTCTACGGACCTGGCCTCGCGCGGGCTGGATATCCCCGAAGTGAGGCATGTGATCCATTATCACCTCCCGCCGGACGAAAAAGCGTTCATTCACCGGAACGGACGGACCGCCCGGATGCATGCCGGAGGGGCGGCCTACCTGTTGGCGGGCGAAGCCGATGCCTTGCCGGAATATGTCTCCCCGGAGCCGGAGGTGTTCCTCCTGCCGGAAAAAGCCCGCCGCCCGAAGCCTTCCGAGTGGGCCACGCTGGCCATCCGCCGGGGGAAACGGAGCAAGCTGAGCAAGAAAGACATCGCCGGCTTCCTGTATCGGAAGGGGCAGATGGGCAAAGAGGATGTGGGGATGATCGAAGTGTTTGAATCGTGCGCCTTGGCGGCCGTCAGGAAGAGCCGCAAAGAGGAATTGCTTCCCCGGATACGGGGAGAGAAGATAAAAAACCTCGATGCCAGGTTTTCATGGGTCCCCGGGCCATTGACCGGGCAGGCGGACAGGCACGCATGCCGTCCGGCCGAACGATGAACGCCTGCCGGTCGGG
>CAYRFT010000285.1:0-2691 GCA_964423585.1 uncultured Parabacteroides sp.
GCATCACTCAAACGACAGGTAGGGGCGAAGCCTTTCCCTTTCCCCGGGCGGGAATTCTTCCAGCAGGCGGAGTTCGTCCCAGCCTTGCAGCCTGCCCTTCCGCCCGACGAGGCGGAGGAGGGTCCGCGTTTGCTCTTTGTCTATGTACGGGTGCCGGATCAGAGTCTTGAAGTCCGCCCGGTTGACGGCGAGGGGACGGATGGACGCGGTATCGACCGTGAACCAAGGCTCGAGGGCGGCATACTTTTCGGCGTCGATCCCATACACCTCGGCCAGCTGCCGGACGGCGTAGAACCCGCCCAGCAGGTCCCGGTATTTGATGATGCGGCGGGAGAAAACCGGCCCGATGCCCGGCACTTTCTGCAGCGTGAGCGAGTCGGCCCCGTTCAGCTCCACCTGCGTCCCTGCCGGGAACTTCCGGCTCCGGGGGTGTTTGGCCGATGAGGCGGATGGCCTTTGGAACCGCCGTTTCCCCGGATGGGAGGGACGGGTTTCGGGGGCGGCCGGGGTCGTTTCTTGCTTGGCGGGGAGAGGTATGGAATCCGTGCGGGAAACCGGCGGGGCAACCGTCGCGGGCAGGGGCTCTTCTTTCGGCCCGGTCAGCCATAGCAGCAGCCACGCGCCCAGGATGAGGAAGGACAGCAGCGCGAGCGCCCTTCGTTCGCTTTTCGAGAAATAGAATAAATCATGCCAATCTTTCATAGTCGTCTGTTTTGGTCGTTATCGTTTCAGGTGTGCAAATATATTTAAAAAGAATTTAAATCGCAACGGGGCGCGCCGTTTTTTTGCGCCGGGGCGATTCACTCGGCATACATGGCCTCGATCAGTTCCGCGTAATGCTCGGAGACGACGCGCCGCCGCAGCTTCAGGGTATCCGTCAGCTCGCCGCTTTCCATCGTGAAGGGCTGGGGGAGCAAGGTGAAACGCTTGATCTTCTCGAAGGCGGCCAGTTCGCTTTGGTGCTCTTCGATGTGCGCCTGGATGAGTTTGCGGATCATCTCGTCCCGCAGCAGTTCCTCCCGTGTCGCATAAGCGATGTGCTGTTCCTTGGCGTATTCTTCGAGCAGCCCGTAATTCGGCACGATCAGCGCGCTGACGAACTTCCGCTGGTCGCCAATCACGGCCACCTGGTCGATGTACGGGTCGCTCGTGACGCTCAGCTCGATTGCCTGCGGGGCGATGTATTTGCCGTTCGAGGTCTTGTACAGGTCCTTGATGCGCTCCAGGAAGTACAGGGTGTTGCCTTCCAGCCTCCCGGCATCGCCCGTGCGGAAATAGCCGTCTTCGGTAAAGGCCTCCTCGTTGCATTCCGGCCGGTTGTAGTATCCCTTCATGACCGTCTTCCCTTTCACCAGTATTTCGTTGTTCGACGGGTCGATGCGCACCTGCAAGTCCGGCTGCAGGATGCCTATCGAGCCTATCTCATAATGGTCTTCCGGGAAGAAGCAGACCGTGGCGGTCGTTTCGCTCAGCCCGTAGCCGTAGCGGATGGGTATGTTGACAGACAGCAGGAATTCCAGCACCTTGTCGGACAAGGGGGCGCCGGCTACCGGGAAGAAGCGGCCGTTCTGGATGCCCACCACCCGCTTCAGCAGCGTGAAGACGGTGCGGTTGTAGAACTCGAACTTGAGCTTCAACAGCCGCGGGGGCCTGATGCCTTTCCGGCGGTACTCTATGTTGTAGGCGCGCCCCGTCTCGATCGCGTCCTTGAAGAACTTCCGCGCCGTGGGGGAGGCGTTGCGGATCTTCTCCTGCACGCCGATATAGACCTTTTCCCAGAAGCGCGGGACGCTCGACATGGTCGTCGGCGCCACCTCCGGCAGGGTCTTTTGTATCTGCTTCGGGTCGTGGTTGATGGCCACCTTGACCCCTTTCATCAGGCAGACGCAGGTCCATCCCTTCTCAAAGATATGGGTCAGCGGCAGGAAGCACATCGACGTGTCCTTGTCGGTCACTTGCGGGATGCGCAGGTCGTGCGTCCGCATGGCCTCCAGGTAGTTGGCATGGGTCAGCACCACGCCCCTCGACTTGCCGGTCGTCCCGGAGGTGTAGATGATGGTCGCCACGTCGTCCGGGCGGGCTTGCGAGGTGCGGATCTTCACTTGCGATTCGGCGTGGGCGTTGCTCCCCAGGCGGATGAAGTCGTCGAAATAGACGGAGGTCTTGTCGTCGGGGTTCAGGCGTACCGACGAGTCGAAGACGACGAGCTTGAGGAGGATGTCGGGCAACTGCCTTTGCACGAGCCGGGCGTTGTTGTATTGCAGCTGCTCGCCGACGAACAGCGTGCGGATGCCGGCATCCTTCACGATGTAGGCGACTTGCGCGGGGGAGCTGGTCGCATACATCGGGACATCGACAATCCGGTTCGCGTATGCGCCGAAGCTCGTATATAGGCACTGGGGCATGTTCTGCGAATACATGCCGACGTTCTCCTGCACGCCGATCCCGCTGTCGGCCATGGCTTCCGCCGTCAGCCGCACGTTCTCTGCAAACTGGAGCCATGAGATTTTGGACCATTTGCCCGTGGCGTCGTCCCGGAATTTCAAAGCCGTGCGGTTCCCGTATTTGGCCGCCTGCCGGTGTATCAGTTCGGCGAAGTGATAGTATGTCATAGTTCCTCCTTTTTTTATTCTGATACAAATGTAGGTTATTATCCGTTCACAACCAATATCCCCGCAAAAATTACGCGCG
>CAYRFT010000286.1:0-2687 GCA_964423585.1 uncultured Parabacteroides sp.
CACGGCCGCATACGATTCCTTGGCGATGCGTTCCGGGGATCTTTGTTTTTACCCGTTTCCATAAAATCTTCCCAAAAAACCGGAAAGCCGTCAGAGGTTACGGTTGTTTCTGCTAATTTTGTCCGCAGAATCAATGGGACAACGGAATCATGGCAGATACGAAAACGACAACGGCCGCCTTCCCCGTAATGGGAATGAGTTGCGCGGCATGTGCCAACCGGGTGGAGAAGGTGCTGAACCGGCAGGCGGGCGTAAGCCGGGCACAGGTGAATTATGCGGCGGCCACGGCAGCCGTGGAGTACGATCCGCTCGCCTGTTCCCCGGACGCGCTGCGGAAAGCCGTGCAAGAGGCCGGATATGATTTGCTGGTCGGCAACGACGGGGAAGATGCCGCCGGGGAAGCGGAACGAATCCGAAGCCGGGAATACCGGGAGCTCAAGAGGAAGACCGCCGGGGCCGTGCTCCTCGCCTTCCCGGTAGCCGTGATCAGCATGTTTTTCACGGACCTCCCCTATGCCGGCTACATGGCCTGGATTCTTTCCACGCCGGTCGTATTCTGGTTAGGGCGCGATTTCTTCATCCACGCCTGGCAGCAACTGAAGCACCGCTCGGCCAATATGGACACCTTGGTGGCCAACAGCACCGGGATTGCTTACCTGTTCAGCCTCTTCAACCTGTTCTTCCCCGAATTTTGGCGGCAAAGGGGCATCGAGCCGCATGTCTATTTCGAGGCCGCCGCCGTGATCATCGCCTTCATACTGTTGGGAAGATTGCTCGAAGAACGGGCCAAGAACCGGACCTCGACCGCCATACGGAAGCTGATGGATCTGCGACCGAAAAAGGTGAACCGCCTTCTCCCCGGAGGGAAAACGGAAAGCGTCCCGGTCGAGTGCATCGGCAAAGGCGACATCCTTCTGGCAAGGCCCGGAGAGAAAATAGCCGTCGATGGCATCCTGTTGGAAGGAGAATCCTACATCGACGAAAGCATGCTGAGCGGGGAGCCCGTCCCGGTGGCCAAGCGGAAAGGGGACAACGTCCGCGCCGGTACTGTCAACCAGAAAGGGAGCTTCACCTTCCGGGCGGAAAGAGTGGGACACGACACCATGCTGGCGCATATCATCCGGTTAGTGCAGGAAGCCCAGGGAAGCAAAGCCCCGGTGCAACGGTTGGTCGATAAGATTGCCGCCGTCTTCGTCCCCGCGGTTCTTGTCCTTTCGCTGCTTACATTCATTGCCTGGTGCGCGCTTGCCCCCGCCGAAGGTTTCACGCGCGGGCTGCTGGCGGCGGTCACGGTGCTGATTATCGCCTGCCCTTGCGCTTTGGGACTGGCAACGCCCACGGCCGTCATGGTCGGCATCGGGAAAGGGGCCGAATCAGGCATCCTGATCCAAAATGCCGAATGCCTCGAATCCGCCTGCAAAATCGATACGATCCTGCTCGACAAGACCGGCACCGTCACGGAAGGCAAACCGGAAGTGACCGACCTAATCTGGTTGCCCGGGCAAGAGCCGCTGCCTGCCGTCTTCCATTCGTTGGAAAGGCTGTCGGAGCACCCGCTGGCCGATGCCGTCTGCCGCCGTTTGGACGCGGAGACCCTCCCGGTGGAATCGTTTGAAAGCCTGACGGGGAAAGGCGTCAAGGGTATCGTCAACGGGACCCTTTACCGGGCAGGAAGCAGAAGCCTGATGCTTGAGGCGGGCATCTCCATCGATCCGTACCTGCAAAAACAGGCAGACGAACTGACGCAGGCATCGAAAACCGTCATCTGGCTGGCTGGCCCGGAGCAAGCCCTTGCAATAGCCGCCGTCACGGACAGGATCAAGCCGACTTCCGTCGCCGCCGTCCGGGACTTGCATGAAATGGGAATCCACGTATGGATGCTGACCGGGGATCAGGAATCAACGGCAAGGGCAATGGCCGGACAGGCAGGCATCCGGCACTACCGGGCAGGCATGACACCCCAAGGGAAGGCAGCCTTTGTCAGGCGGCTTCAGGAAGAAGGGAAACGGGTCGCCATGGCAGGCGACGGCATCAACGACAGTGCCGCGCTGGCCCAATCGGACCTGAGCATTGCCATGGGGCAAGGAAGCGACATCGCCATGGACGTGGCCCAAATGACGATCATCTCGTCCGACTTGCAGAAGCTCCCCGAAGCCATCCGGCTTTCACGCCTGACCGTCCGGACAATCCGCCAGAACCTGTTCTGGGCATTCATCTACAACATAGTTGCCATCCCGGTGGCCGCCGGGGTCTTGTACCCGGTCAACGGATTCCTCCTCGACCCGATGATTGCCGGAGCCGCCATGGCCATGAGCAGCGTGAGCGTCGTCGGCAACAGCCTGCGATTGAAAAGGGCAAAGACACAAAAGAATTGTTCCATCCATACAAATTCGAAAGCGATGAAAAAAGAGTATGTCATTGAAGGCATGATGTGCGACCATTGCCGCATGCGCGTAGAAAAGAGCTTGAATCAATTGGAAGGCGTGCAAGCCTCGGTTTCCTTGAATCCGCCGGCAGCCACCATCGTATTTTCACGGGGAGAAAAGAATCTGGAGGAGTTGCAGGCCGCACTGGCCGACGACGGTTATACGATTCATGAAAAGCCATAGAAATGCAGGGCGGATTCTCCCCGCAAGCGGAAAATCAAGCAATAAGCAGCCTGCAATTTCTCCAATGAGTCTCATCGG
>CAYRFT010000287.1:0-2669 GCA_964423585.1 uncultured Parabacteroides sp.
TGTCCGGCCCCTCGTCCGCCCCTTTTCCTGACAGAATGGCACTTTCGGGACGGAAGGCGGCGAAAAAAAAGTCCGCATGATGTTTCCGGGCAGGTTTTTTTTCTGCTATCTTTGTCCACCAATCACGAAAAGAGGCACGTAAACGTATGGACAACTATATTGTATCGGCAAGAAAATACCGCCCCGGCACATTCAAGGACGTGGTCGGGCAAAAGGCGCTGACGACGACCTTGAAGAACGCGATCCGGAGCCGGAAGCTGGCGCACGCCTATCTCTTCTGCGGGCCGAGGGGCGTGGGGAAGACTTCGTGCGCCCGCATCTTCGCCAAGACGATCAACTGCATGGACCCGTCGGCCGACGGCGAGGCCTGCAACGCCTGCGAGTCGTGCCGGGCCTTCAACGAGCAGCGTTCGCTCAACATCCACGAGCTGGACGCGGCCTCCAACAACTCGGTCGATGACATCCGCTTGCTGATCGACCAGGTGCGCATCCCGCCGGCCCTCGGGAAATACAAGGTCTTCATCATCGACGAGGTGCACATGCTCAGCTCCGCCGCCTTCAACGCCTTCCTGAAGACGCTCGAAGAGCCGCCGCACCATGCGCTGTTCATCCTCGCCACGACCGAGAGGCACAAGGTGCTGCCCACCATCCTTTCCCGCTGCCAGACGTACAACTTCACCCGCATCACCGTCGCCGACATGGTGGAACACCTTGAATACGTCGCTTCGCGGGAAGGAATCCGGACGGAACCGGAAGCCCTCAACGTCATCGCCCAGAAAGCCGACGGCGGCATGCGCGACGCGCTCTCGATCTTCGACCAGGCGGCGAGTTTCACGGACGGGAACATCACCTACCGGGCCGTCATCGAGAACCTGAACGTCCTCGACTACGATTATTATTTCCGTCTGACGGACTTGATCCTGAACGGGAACATCCGCGCGTCCCTCCTCTTGCTGAACGAGATCATCAACAAAGGATTCGATGCCCAGAATGTCGTCACGGGGCTGGCGGGCCACTTCCGCGACCTGCTGGTCTGCAAAGACCCCTCCACCCTGGTCCTGTTTGAAGTCGGGGCTTCCATCCGCGAGCGTTACAAGGAGATGGCGCAACGCTGCCGGGACGCCTTCCTCTTCAAAGCCATCGGGCTGGCCAACGCCTGCGACCAGGATTACCGGGCAAGCCGGAACAAACGCCTGCTCGTCGAGCTGATGCTGATCCGGCTCTGCCAGTTGACGCTTTCCCTGGACGACGATAAAAAAAAAGCCCGGTTAGAACCCGTTGACACGTCGGGGAATGCCGGGCAGCAGCCTGTCCGCCCCTCCGCCCCGGCGCAGGACGTGCAGCCGCAGCCCTTGACGGCGCAGGAACCGCCCGCCCGCATCCACGTGACGGTGCCGGAAACGGCTTCCCCCTCGTCGGCGAAACGCCCGAACCGCCCGCCCGCGGGAATCTCGCTGAAGGAAATGTCCCGGCCGGCGGCGCAGCGGCAAAACCCGCAGGAGGCATCCGGTCAGGCCCCCGCCGCGGACTTGCGGACGGACTTCAGCCAGGAACAGTTGCAGCAGGCGTGGAACGAATATGCGGAGGCCATCGAAAAGAAGCCCCACCTGAAGCATATCATGGGCAACAGCCAGCCCCGGCTGCAGGAGGACTTCTGTTTCGAGGTGGGCGTCCACAACCAGGGGATGCAGGAAGAGCTGCTCGGCAACGCGGCAGGCATCCTCGCCGCCCTCCGGGAGAAACTCCGGAACACGCATGTCCGGATGCAGGTCCGCATCATGGAAACCAACGAGAAACGCCTTGCCTATACCGCCGCGGAGAAGTACCGGCACATGCAGGAAATAAATCCGCTCATCGACAAGCTCAGGGAAAATTTTGGCTTGCGGACCGAATGAAAACGAGATACGCCATCTGCCTGTTTTTTCTCCTGTGGGCGGTCGCCCGCCCTGTTTCCGCCCGGACGGAGGCCGACAGCCTGCCCGCGCGCCACATTCCCGTCGCGTCCTATAAATTCCAACCCAAATCCTTGATTCTTCCCGCCTCGCTGATAGCCGTCGGGGCTGCCGGCACGGCCATCGACGGGATGGGCGACTTCCACTTGTTTCACCGGAAAGACTCCGTCAAGCATATTCATGTCGATAATTATATGGAATGGGGCATGCTCGGCTGGGTTTTCGCCTGCGACTTGATGGGGAAGGAAAAGCACAGCTGGGTGGACCAGCTCTGCCTGGTCGGGTTGGGGGAAATCATCAATGCCGGACTGACGCATGGCACGAAGTACTTGGTCGATAGGCGGCGGCCGGACGGGACGGAATACTCTTTCCCTTCCGGGCACACCGCCAATGCCTTCCTGGGGGCCCATATCGCTTACAAGGAGTTCAAGGACTCGAACCCGTGGCTGGCGTATTCGGGTTACGCTTTCGGATTGTTCGTGGCCGGTTCGCGTGTCTATAACAACCGGCATTGGGTGGCTGACGTCGTCGCCGGTGCCGGATACGGAATCCTTTCCGCCGAATTGTCCTACCTGATTTATTTCCCCGTCCGCGATGCCATTGCCAGGAAAGTCAACTTGCGGAGAGACCGGAAGCTGGTTGTCTCCCCGCTACTGGACGGGCAAGGCGGCGGACTGTATTTTTCCTATACGTTCTGAGGCTGCCGGGAATCCTTTC
>CAYRFT010000288.1:0-2606 GCA_964423585.1 uncultured Parabacteroides sp.
GGGCGGCAAAAGGGAGTTTGGCAGGAAGAAATATGATAGGACCGGGCGGGGTATTCTTTTAAATATATACCTTTGCAATCCGAAAAGGGAACAGATTTTATGGAAATAGCAGCTTTGGTTTCAGGCGGGGTGGACAGTTCGGTCGTCGTGTACCTGTTGAAGGAGGCCGGATACGACCCGACGATTTTTTATATCCGCATCGGGACGGAAGGCAAGGACGGATACATGGATTGCCCCGCCGAGGAAGACATCGAAATCACTTCGTACATAGCCAGGAAATACGGATGCCGCTTCGAGCAGGTCTCGTTGCACGACGAATACTGGGACAAGGTGGTGAGTTATACCCTCGATTCCGTGAAACGGGGATTGACGCCGAACCCCGACATGATGTGCAACAAGTTCATCAAGTTCGGCTGCTTTGAGGAGAAATGGGGGAAAGACTTCGACAAGATAGCGACAGGCCACTATGCGACGACGACGGAAATAGGAGGGAAGGTATGGCTATCGACCGCCAAGGACCCGGTGAAAGACCAGACCGACTTCCTGGGGCAAATCACGCGGCTGCAAATACAAAAGCTGATGTTCCCGGTGGGGCGCCTGATGAAGAGCGAGGTCCGCGCGATTGCGGAAGCCCAGCAGCTTCCCAGCGCGAGGCGCAAGGACAGCCAGGGCATCTGTTTCCTCGGGAAGATCAACTACAATGATTTCCTCGAACACCACTTGGGCAAGCGGCCGGGAGAGATCGTCGAGCTGGAGACCGGCAAGGTCCTGGGCGAGCACGACGGTTACTGGTTCCACACGATAGGCCAGCGGAAAGGGCTGGGGCTGAGCGGAGGCCCGTGGTTCGTCATCAAGAAAGACATCCGCCGGAACATCCTCTATGTGTCGAACGGCTACGACCCGGAGACCCAATACGGCAAGGTCGTCAACATGCACGGCTTCGATTTCATCACCGAGGATGTCTGGGGCGAGTTTGACGATGCCAAGGAGATAACCTTCAAGGTGCGCCATGCGCCGGAGTTCACGCATGGATACATCCGCCGCATCGGCGACGTGTACCGCATCGAGTCGGACGACAAGATACAGGGAATCGCCCCGGGGCAGTACGGCGTGGTGTACGACGAGCGGCACCATCTGTGCTTGGGCAGCGGCATGATTGCCGATGATTCTCCCGACTGAACCCGTTTTTTCGCTTCGATATTGACAATGATAAAAAGATAAAGTATGCAGAAACCGTCCATACCCAAGGGAACAAGGGATTTTTCGCCGGAAGAAATGGCGAAACGCAATTACATTTTCGATACCGTCCGGGAGGTCTGTCGTTTGTACGGCTTCCGGCAGATAGAAACGCCTGCCATGGAGAACCTCTCCACGCTGACGGGCAAGTACGGCGAGGAGGGCGACAGGCTGCTCTTCCGGATTCTCAATTCGGGCGACTGCTTCGCGGGCATCCCCGACGAAGAGCTGCTGGAGAAGAACGCGGCGAAGTTTGCCGCCAAGGCCTGCGAGAAAGGCCTGCGCTACGACCTGACCGTCCCGTTCGCCCGCTTCGTGGCGCAGCACCGGAACGAAATCACCTTCCCGTTCAGGCGGTACCAGATACAGCCGGTCTGGCGCGCCGACCGCCCGCAGAAAGGACGTTACCGCGAGTTTTACCAGTGCGACGCTGACGTGGTAGGCTCGGATTCCCTCCTCAACGAGGTGGAGCTGATACAGATCATGGACGAGGTGTTCCACCGCCTCGGCATCCGCGTCTCCATCAAGATGAACAACCGGAAGATACTGTCGGGCATGGCCGAAATATCGGGCGCGGCTGACAAGCTTGCCGACATCACGGTGGCCATCGACAAGCTCGACAAGATCGGGCTGGAGAAGGTGAACGAAGAACTGCGCGGGAGAGGCCTTGCGGAAGAGGCCGTCGGCGCGTTGCAGCCCCTGCTCCTGTTGGGAGGGACGAACCGCGAAAAGCTCGCCTCGCTGAAGGAGGCCCTCGCGCCTTCGGAAACCGGCATGAAGGGTATCGGCGAGGTGGAGTTCATCCTCGAGCGCACCGGGAGGCTGCCCCTCCACGCCGCGCCGGAATTGGACCCGGCCCTGGCCCGCGGGCTGGATTATTACACGGGCGCCATCTTCGAGGTGAAGGCCCTTGACGTGCAGATAGGGAGCATCGCGGGCGGCGGCCGCTACGACAACCTCACGGGCGTGTTCGGGCTGGAGGGCGTTTCGGGCGTGGGCGTTTCTTTCGGGGCCGACCGTATTTTCGATGTCATGAACCGCCTGGATTTGTATCCCGGCGATGCCTTGCAGGCGACGCAGCTCCTTTTCGTCAATTTCGGGGCGGAGGAGGAGGCCTTCCTGCTGCCCTTGCTGGCCCGCGTCCGCGCCGCCGGCATCCGTGCCGAGCTTTATCCCGAACCGGCGAGGCTGAAGAAACAGATGGGCTATGCCGACGCGATGAAGATCCCGTATGTGGCCATCGCGGGTGAGGCCGAAATGGCCGAAGGCAAAATCAGCGTCAGGGACATGGCCACCGGCAACCAGCGGCTGCTCGCGCCGGACGAGCTGGCGGGCCTGTTCTGAGCCTCTTCCCGGCTTCGCCGCGCCCC
>CAYRFT010000289.1:0-2576 GCA_964423585.1 uncultured Parabacteroides sp.
GCCTGGAGGGCAAAAATCCGGGCGGAATATGACTTTCCGGCATGCTGTTTTGCGCCTTGCAAAAAAATCCGGCGGAATACTGTACGCTGACAATATCCCGCCGGATTGGACATTTGAGGAAAATAATTTCGCATACCCATTATTTTCCTGCTATACACATAAAATCATGAAAACAGAAAATCAAAACGGTTTCTCATTCCCTGTTGGAGAAATACTTCATGAACTGCGAACGCTCGTACAGGGCCGGGTCCGGGATGTTGGCGAAGTTCAGCTTCCCGATGAACCGGTCCGGCGATTCGTAATGGGCCTGGCGCATCCATTCTTCGACGCGGGCCGTGATTTGCGGGATGATTCCTGCCCCGTGGGCGTAGATGGCGCTGCACATTTCCACGGCGGAAGCCCCGGCCAGCAGGCATTTGACGACATCTTCCCAATCGTGCACGCCGGTGGAAGAGGCGATGCTGATGTTCGGGACCTTGCCGGACACGATTGCCGTCCAGCGGAGGGTGTCGCTCAAGTCGGAACGGCTGCTGAACACGTTGCCCGACACGAGCTGCATGGTGCTCAGGTCGATGTCCGGCTGGTAGAAGCGGTTGAACAGCACGATGCCGTCCGCGCCGTTCGCCTTCAGTTGGCAGGCCAGCGCCGGCATGTTGGAGATGTATTTCCCGAGCTTGACGATGACCGGGATGGAGACCGCCTGCCTTACTTTCTTCACGATCTGGACGTACAGCCGGTTCAAGTCCTCGCTGCCGCGGCGGACATCCGTCTCGAGGAAGAAAACATTCAGTTCGATGGCATCGGCCCCGGCTTCCTGCAGGTGTCCGGCAAACTCGATCCACGTGTCGGCCCGGTAGCAGTTGATGCTGGCGATGACCGGGATGGAGCACAATTCTTTCGATTTGCGGATCAGCTCCAGATAATTCTCCACGTGGTTCGCCTTCACGTAGCCGCGGATGTAGTCGGCGGCTTCCGGGTAGCCGGATTCTTGCAGCATGGCGTCGCTTTGCATTTCCATTTGTTCCTCGAACAAGGATTTCAGGACGACGGCGCCCGCGCCGGCTTTTTCAAATTCCCTGTTGTGTTCCGCGTTGTTGGTCAAACCGGAACTGCTGACGATAATGGGCGACTGAAGTGCCAGTCCCGCATATTGTGTCGTTAGGTTCGTCATATTCATTTCGTTTTTATTGTTGTTAGACTTGTTTTTCGTGTCAATCGCTTTTCAAGGGATTCCTTTCGCCGAAGATGAGGGTCCCCACGCGAATCATGTTGCTTCCTTCCTCGATGGCCAGCTTGTAATCGTCAGACATGCCCATGGAGAGGATGGAGAAGGCCTCCGACCGGCTGAAGGCGGTCTCCTTCAGTTCCGTGAAAAGCCCGTGCAGCGCATGGAACTCCTTGCGGATCCGGTTTTCGTCGCCCGTCAAGGTCGCCATGCCCATGATGCCGCAGATTTGCACGTGGGGCAGTTCCGGCAAACGGTTTGCCAGGCCGCGGCATTCGTCGGGGGCGAATCCATGTTTGGTCTCTTCCTCGGCCACGTGGATTTCCAGCAGGACGCGGATGGTCCGCCCCAGCCGGGCTCCCTGTTTTTCGATTTCGTTCAGCAGCTTCAGCGAATCGACGCTATGAATCAGGCTGACGAACGGTGCTATCTCTTTCACCTTGTTGCTTTGCAGCGGGCCGATGAAGTGCCATTCGATGTCATCGGGGAGGACGCGCCGTTTGGCCGCCAGTTCCTGTGCCCTGCTCTCCCCGAACGCCCGCTGCCCGGCCGCGTAGGCTTCTTGCAAAGCCTCCACCGGGTGGAACTTTGAAACGGCCACCAGCTTCACCTCTTCCGGGAGCGAGGCCTGCAATTCTCGAATGCGCCGGGCTATGTCATCCATCGTGGTGCGTGTGTTTCTTAGAACGTTGTTTCTGCCGCTTCCTCTCCTTCGGCCATCGATTCATCCTTGGATTCAGGCCCGGAGGGGATGCTGTCGGGGTCGAACGGGAAGACATCCATCAACTGGGTTTCCGTGACCGAGGCGATCGTATAATCGGACAAAGTGCCTTTCATTCCTTCTTCCAATACGGCGATGGCCTCTTTCAAGGTGGAGGCTTGGGCCAGCATCTGGACGGCCGTTTTCTTTTCCGCCCCGCTTTTCTCGTCGAGCGTGATGAAATATACCTTCATTTTATAGTAACGGTCCCCGCTTTCGTTGAAGAACAGTTCCGAGATGCGCGCGCGCTTGATGTCCGTCACCGTGAATTCGCCCGAGATGAAAGGGCGGATTTCTTCGATGATGCGCGCTTCCGCTTCCGTAAACGACAGGGCATCCACCAAATAAGGTTCTGTTACTTTCTTCTGCATGCCATTCTCGAGCATCTTCTCGAAAGAGACTTTGCATTCAAACCAGTTGTGCATCTTATTCTTGTTTATGTTGGTTGTAATCTTGTTTCTTCCGGCAAAGGTAATACAATTTGGAAATAAAACAACATTTTTTCGGGCAGGGCGGACCGGGCATTCCGTCAGGGAGTTTTCCGGCGTTCCGCGCCCTCCCGTGCCTCCAAACGTGAAGAAATGCGAAAGT
>CAYRFT010000290.1:0-2561 GCA_964423585.1 uncultured Parabacteroides sp.
CTGACTTTGATTGAGGATTTTTTCTTCGGCTTGCTTATAGCCGTTTTTGGGAAGCGGTGCGTACGGGACTCGAACCCGTGACCCCATGCGTGACAGGCATGTATTCTAACCAGCTGAACTAACGCACCATTTTATTCATTCTTGCCATCTCTCCCGATTGCGCTGCGAAGGTATGTATTATTTTTAAATCCGCAATAGCTTTTGCGATAAAAAAGCGAATTATTTTGCACGAAAGTTTCCAACAAGAAGTGCGACGGCTGGGCGCGCCAGGGTGCCTGCGACGGGCAACGCGGATGAAATGAAGATTTATCGGCCTGCCGGCATGGAGGTAACGGCAAAACCGCTATTTTTGCAAAGACGAAATTCCCGGGCGGATGCCGCCATGAACGATTATGTTATGGATATTTTCAGCGGACTGAACGACAAACAGAAAGAGGCAGTCTTGTCCACAGAGGGCAAGATAAAGGTCGTGGCCGGTGCCGGGTCTGGAAAGACCAAGGTGCTGGCGCACCGGTACGCGCATCTTGTCAACAATGTCGGAATCGACCCCGGCAACATCCTTTGCATGACATTTACGAACAAGGCGGCACAGGAGATGCGGTCACGCATAGCCAGACTGGTTGCCGCCGGCAATGCGAATGACTTTGTGTGTACCATCCACGGGTTCTGCGTAAAAGTATTGCGGCGTGACATCCACCGGCTCTGTTTCCCGAAAACGTTTACGATCCTCGACGATGACGACGCGGAAACATTGGCAAAACAGGTGCTTGACTTGCATGGGCTCGACAGGACAAAAAAGACGGTCAAGGATTTACGGGACAGTGTCGCCTCGTTCAAGGAAACAAGGAACCCGGGATATATAAAAGAATACATGCTCCCCGACGCTCCCAAATACCTCAACACCGAAGGCTTTACCCCCATCGAGACCTATATCCATTATCAGGCGCTGAACTATTGCCTGGAGTTTGACGACATAATACGTTTCGCCCTTTGCCTGCTTGATAAATTCGACGAGGTAAAGGATTTTTGGCAAAAGAAACTCAATTACATAATGGTCGATGAGGTGCAGGACTGCAATGGTTCTGACTGGGACATAATGGGAATCATCTCGGATTTCTATAAAAACCTGTTCATCGTGGGAGACCCGGACCAGGCCATCTATGAATGGAGAGGGGCAAGGCCGGGATTGTTCATCGAATGGAAGTGCGACAAAGAAATCATCCTCGCGGAAAACTATCGTTCGACGCCGGATATCCTGAGCGTCGCCAATTGCGTAATCTCCAACAACAGGAACAGGATACCGAAAGAGTTATATACCAACAGGCCGCCTTCCTTGCAAGTCACGCACTTCCACGCCGACAGCGAAGGCAAAGAGGCCGAGTGGATCGCCTCGCAGATTGTGCGGCTTTGCGAAGCGGACGGCGAATATTCAAAATGCGCCGTCCTCTACCGCGCTTCCTATCTGTCGCGAAGCATAGAGCAGGAATTGCTGCGGAAGAGAATACCCTACGTGATATGGGGCGGGATACGTTTCTTCGAACGCAAGGAAATCAAGGATTCATTGTGCTACCTGCGTCTCATTGCCGGTGACGACGACATGGCCTTCGCGCGAATCATCAACATCCCCTCCCGCCGTTTCGGCGACATCTCGCTGAAAAGATTGCAGCTAATGGCAAAAGAGCAGGGACTGTCGTTGTTCGAAGCCTTGCGCCGGAACATCGGAGAATGGCACGGGACCAAGGCATGCGCTCCGCTCGCGCGGTTCGTCAGGCTCATCGAGGATTGCCGGAAAATGCAAGAGGAGGCCTCCGTGTCCGAACTCCTGAATCACGTCCTGGCGGAATCCGGGCTTAACGAACTATACCGGACCGACACAGAGGTCGAACGCCTCGAAAACATCGAAGAACTCATATCGTCCGTCCGTTTCTATGAATCTTCCCATGCGGACGACATCAGCCTCGGCACCTATCTTCAAGACATCGCCTTATACACCAATGCCGACTACAAAAAAGAGGGCAAGACCGTCAAGCTGATGACCGTCCACCAGGCAAAAGGGCTGGAATTCCCTTATGTGTTCGTGGCGGGCCTGTCGGAAGGAATCTTCCCGAACCACCGTTCGTTGCGCGAGCGGAAACGTGCCGCGCTCGAAGAAGAACGCCGGCTGATGTATGTGGCGATAACCCGCGCGGAGGAACGCCTGTTCCTCACGGAAAGCGAGGGCCATGATTTCCAAACGAACAACGACAAGTTCCCCTCCCGTTTCCTTGCGGAGATCGAGCGGAATTTCCTCATCCGGGAGGGGAAAATGGACGAGGCCCTGTGGGAGGGCACCAAAAGCCTGGCGCAGGCCATCGACGATGAAATCGACGGCATATCGGATTCCGGCAGGCTGGCAGCCGGGCAGCCGGTGCGGCATGAATATTTCGGGGACGGGACGATCGTGGAACTCTCTCCGGACGGGAAACGGGCGAAGGTCCGGTTCGGGGAGGACGAGGCCTCGGACAGGTTCATAATGGCAAAGTTTTTGAAACCCAAAACAAGTCTTGGCTGATTCACAATGG
>CAYRFT010000291.1:0-2545 GCA_964423585.1 uncultured Parabacteroides sp.
CCGTTCGGGGAAGGTTTATCCGGCTTTCTTCCTGAAGGCCCGTGTCTTGGCAGCCGGTTTCCGGTCGGCTTCGTCGATCAGCTTCATGCAGTCGGCCAGCGTCATTTCTGCCGGCGCGTGGCCGGCCTTCGGGATCCGGTAGTTCTTTCCTTTATAGGCGATGTAGGAGCCGTAGCGGCCGTTCAGGATCTCCAGTCCGGGGTCTTCCTCAAACTTCTTGATGATGCGGTTCTCGTCTTTCCCCCGTTTCTGCCGGATCAGTTCAATGGCCTCTTCCAAGGTGATGGAGATAGGATCCATGTCTTTCGGGATGGAAGCATACTTGCCGTCGTGACGGATGAACGGGCCGAACCTGCCGACGGCCGCCACTACGTCTTTCCCCTCGTATTCTCCTACGGTGCGGGGCAATTCAAATAGCTTCAAGGCTTCTTCCAGGGTGATGGTCTCGATGGACTGGCCTTTCAGCAGAGTGGCGAACCGCGGCTTTTCGTTGTCTTTTTCGGCGTTGGAGCTCCCGATCTGCGCCACCGGGCCGAAGCGGCCGATCTTCACAAACACAGGTTTCCCGCTTTGGGGGTCGGTGCCCAATTCCCGTTCCCCTACTTTGTGTTCTCTCCGGATGGCCGCGGTTTGCTCCACCACCGGATGAAAAGCCCGGTAGAAGTTGTCGATGACTTGGGTCCAGTTCTCTTCCCCTTCCGCTATGGCATCGAATTCTTTCTCCACTTTGGCCGTGAAGTTGTAGTCCATGACCAATTGGAAATATTCCATCAGGAAATCGTTCACCACAATGCCGATGTCGGTAGGGATTAACTTGTTCCGGTCTGATTCCACCTTTTCCGTCCTGGTGCTTTCCTGGATGCCCCTCCGGTTTAGCGTGAGGACGGAATAAGGGCGTTCGGTCCCTTCCTTGTCCCTTTTGACGACGTATTCGCGGTTCTGTATGGTCTGGATGGTCGGGGCATACGTGGAGGGGCGGCCGATTCCCAATTCTTCCATGCGCCTGACCAAAGAGGCCTCCGTATAACGTGCCGGGCGTTGGGTGAAACGCTCCGTCGCGACAGCCTTCTCCAGTTGCAAGGCATCTTGCAGGCGGACGACGGGCAGCAGGGTGTTCCCTTGTTCCTTCTCTTGCTCGTCGTCCGTGCTTTCGTGATAGACTTGCAGGAAACCGTCGAATACGACGACTTCGCCGGTGGCGACGAACTTCTCTTCCCGGCCGCTTATGTCCACGGAGATCGTTGTCCGTTCCAGTTCGGCATCGGCCATCTGGCAGGCAATGGTCCGTTTGCGGATCAAGTCATACAGCTTGCGTTCCTGGACGGTCCCGCCGATTTCCTCCTTAGCGATGTATGTGGGGCGGATGGCTTCGTGGGCTTCCTGCGCTCCTTTGCTTTTCGTGTGATACCGGCGGAGCTTGTAATATTTTTCCCCGTATGATTCCAAAATCGCTTCCTTGGCCGTGCCCAATGCCAGGTCGCTCAGGTTGAACGAGTCCGTGCGCATGTAGGTGATCCATCCGGATTCATACAGGCGTTGGGCGACCGTCATCGTCTGGGAGACCGAGAACCCCAATTTGCGGGCGGCCTCCTGTTGCAGCGTGGAGGTCGTGAAAGGAGGGGCCGGGGACTTGCGTACCGGCTTCTTCGTGATGTCGCCGATCGAGAATGCGGCCTGCCGGCAGGCTTGCAGGAAGGCCTGCGCCTCTTCCTTCGTCTTCAGGCGGTGGTTCAGTTCGGCTTTCAGGGCCGTCTTGCCGTCGGGGAGGATGAAATCGGCCGTCACCCGGTAAGCCGCCTCGGCCACGAAGTCATGGATCTCGCGTTCGCGCTCCACGACCAGCCTGACTGCCACCGACTGCACGCGGCCGGCAGACAACGCCGGCTTGACTTTCCGCCACAGGATGGGGGAGAGCTGGAAACCCACGATGCGGTCCAGCACGCGGCGCGCCTGCTGGGCGTTGACCAGGTTCATGTCGATGCGGCGCGGCGTCTCGATGGCATGGAGGATGGCCGTCTTGGTAATCTCGTGGAACACGATGCGCCGCGAGTTGTCGGGCTTCAATCCCAAGACTTCATACAGATGCCACGAGATGGCCTCCCCTTCGCGGTCTTCATCGGATGCGAGCCATACCGTCTCGGCGGCTTCCGATTCGGCTTTGAGCTCGGCGACCAGCTTCTTCTTGTCGGCCGGGATCTCGTATTGCGGGGCGTAATCGTGTTCGATGTCGATACTGAATTGTTTCGTTTTCAAGTCGCGGATGTGTCCGTAGCTCGACAACACCTTGTAGTCCTTGCCCAAGAACTTCTCAATGGTTTTTGCCTTGGCCGGAGACTCCACTATTACCAGGTTTTTTTTCATGATCGTTAGTTTTGATGGAATCGGCTGCAAATGTACGAGATAATCTTCAAATAAAACAACAGCCTTCTTTTTTTCTTCCGGAGGCATGGCTTTTAACGTTTCCGCAAGGGGCGCGGCGGCAGGATTTTGTGCTCTTTCTGGAAAAAGAGTGCTGTCGACTCCAGTCGACGATGCTCTTTCTGGA
>CAYRFT010000292.1:0-2534 GCA_964423585.1 uncultured Parabacteroides sp.
CGGAAGCTCCTCCAAATGGCAATGACCGTATCGGAAAGGAATGATCCTCCTGCCAACCCGCCACTCGTTTATTCTAATTCCTGATCCACATACTCGCCCCAGTCGGTTTCAATCTGCAAATCGAACAAGCCGTCCGTGAGGCTGGACGTATAAAGCACCCCGGTATAACGGGTGACGCGGTTGCGGTGCAATGGCACTTGCGTGATGGTGTGGCGGCGTTGCACTTCCCCCAGGCCCGTTTGCGAAGTCAGTATCATTTCCTCGAGGAAGGCGGAGGCGGCTTCGCGCGCTGCTTCCGGCACGAAGGTATAGAAGAAATGCTTCACGCGCGTGTCGGGCAGCCTGTCTTCCGCCTCGAAGGCGACGGCATGCGAGAAGGCGGCCGTATCGTCCGGCGTTTTTCCGTCCAGCATGCAGATTTGGTTGTAACGGCCCGATGTCTCGATCAGGAACTGCTCCACATGTTCCGGCACGGCATCGGTGGGCACCAGCTCGATTCCCGCCACGGCACGTGCCAGGCCGACGGTGACCGACTGGTCGGACTGCGTGGCATCGATCTCGATCTCATGGAATCCCCAAAACGTGTCTTCAATCTCCGGGAAAGTCACGAGGCCGCTTTCTTCCGCGAAAGACGCTTCCTCCACCGCATGCGCCAGGAAACATACTTTATAGACTCCCGCCGTAAATTCGTCCTGCACCTGCAGGTCTCCGTCCTGCCCGTCCACCTCGTAACGCCGGTGCACGACCAGTTCGTCGGTATTGTTGTCATAAACCGCATATTCGATATACGACAAGGCCGCCGGGGCCGTTTCCCCTTTCCCGGGCGCGGAGCCGGAAGCCGAAGGTTCGCCGGGCTGCCCGCCGGGCATGCCGCGGGTCTGCAAGAACGGCGAAATGTCTTCCCGCATCATCAAGGCAAACCGGACGCTCACCGGCCGCGCAGAAACAGATTCGTTCACGATGGATTCTTCTTGACAACCGCCACAAGTCAGGAGGGCGGCGCTCCAAAAGGCTAAATACTTTTTCATAGCAAAGGTAATTTTAATGAATAATATGATTGATTTTGTTCGATCCGTATCCGGACAGCCCAAAGATAAGGGAAATATTCAAGAAAAGAAAGCGGAGGCGCGATTATTTTCCCGGATCTTGCAAAAATAAGGGCGGGATACACTAAAACATTCCTTTCGCCGTTAAAATTACGGATGGCAGGCATGGATTTCCGGCAGTCCCTAAGACCCTCCGCCGGCCTCGCCAACCGAAAAAACAAAGGAGAAATGAATAGCATATACGATTCTCGGCAGTTGCTGAAATACCTGTTTATCGTGGCGGCCGTGGTGATAGCCATCACTTCCGTTTTTGTATCCGACATGCTGATCAAAGACCTGGCGCGCGAGGAACGCCGGAAGATAGAGGTCTGGGCAGAGGCGACCCGTGTCGTCACCAGCGAAGACCCGGGCCTGAACATGAACCTGATCCTGCAAATCATCCAGGGCAACACCGCCATTCCGGTAATGCTCTGCAACGACCGGGACAGCGTGATGGACTACAAGAACCTGGAACTGCCCGACAAGGACGTGGATGGATTTCTGCGGAAGAAGGTGCAGGAGCTGAAAAAGAAGAAAGACCCGATCGTGATCGACATGGAAGACGGCACGTATCAGTACCTTTATTATGACGATTCGCTCATCCTGAAGCGGCTGTTGGTCTATCCGTATGCGCAGCTGTCGGTGATGGCGGTTTTTATCCTGACGGCTTTCCTGGCCCTGGCGAGCACGAAGAAGGCGGAACAAAACAAAGTGTGGGTCGGCTTGTCGAAAGAGACGGCGCATCAGCTGGGGACGCCCATTTCGTCGCTCATCGCCTGGCTCGAATACTTGAAGCTGAAAGAGGTTGACCCGTCGTTGCTGGCTGAAATGGAAAAGGACATCAAGCGGTTGGAGATGATCGCCGAGCGCTTCTCGAAGATAGGCTCCGCGCCGGAGCCCGTCCCGGTGGATGTGTGCGAATCGGTCCGTTCGGCCCTCGATTACATGGAAACCCGCATTTCATCGAAGGTGAAAGTGACGATCGAAGCGCCGGAAGAGCCGGTGACGGTGCTGATGAACCGGGCGTTGTTTGCCTGGGTCATCGAAAACCTGTGCAAGAATGCGGTGGACGCGATGGAAGGCCAGGGCGACATCACGTTCCATATAGAAGAAAAAGGAAAGAAGGTCAGGATCGACGTGACGGATACGGGCAAAGGCATCCTGAAGTCGAAATTCAAAACCGTGTTCAATCCGGGTTACACGACGAAGAAGCGCGGCTGGGGCTTGGGCCTGTCGCTGGTAAAACGGATTATCGAGTCGTATCACGGCGGGAAAATCTATGTGAAAAGTTCGGAAATCGGGAAAGGGACGACTTTTCGTATCGAATTGCGCCGCCTGGCATGATAATCCGCGGACAAGGCATTAAACGGATTCTCCCTGCAAGCGGAAATCAAGCCATAAAATCAAGAAAGGGCATTGGAAACGCCCTACGACAGCACCCTTTTTTCA
>CAYRFT010000293.1:0-2508 GCA_964423585.1 uncultured Parabacteroides sp.
CCAACATAAGCGTCTGGCGGTTGCTCTTTTTGGCTACAAATGCGTATCTTTGCCCGCAGTGAACAAAAACGAGAGAAAGTGAACATGGAAAAAGTAGTTAGCGGCATCCGCCCGACCGGAAACCTCCATCTGGGCAATTATTTCGGGGCGGTAAAAGGGTTCCTGCAAATGCAGCAAGAATATGATTGCCTGTTCTTCATAGCGGACTGGCATGCGTTGACGACCCGCCCGCGCCCCGACAACATCCGGGAGAGCGTGCGTACCATTCTGGCCGAGTACATAGCCTGCGGCCTCGACCCGGAAAAGGCCACCCTGTACGTGCAAAGCGACGTGCCGGAAGTCGCGGAGCTTTACCTGTACCTCAACATGAACGCCGGCATCGGCGAACTGATGCGCACGGCCTCGTTCAAGGACAAGGCGCGCCAGCAACTGCATATCGACCGCGTCCACACGGCCGAGGGCGACGTGGAACGCGAAATCTTCAACGAGGGAAACAAGCATAGCGTCAGCGCGGGACTTCTGACCTACCCGACACTGATGGCCGCCGATATCCTCATCCACAAGGCGGTGAAGGTGCCTGTCGGGAAGGACCAGGAACAGAACATGGAGATGGCCCGCCGCTTCGCCCGCCGCTTCAACGCGACATACGGCGTCGAGTTCTTCCCCGAGCCGGCCTCCTTCCACTATTCGCACGAGGCGGTAAAGGTGCCGGGCCTCGACGGATCAGGCAAGATGGGCAAGAGCGAGGGAAACGCCATCTACCTCGCCGATGACGAGAAGACCATACGCAAAAAAGTGATGAAGGCAGTCACCGACGCGGGCCCCGCAGTCCCCGGCAGCGTGAAACCGGAGCCTGTCGCGCACTTGTTCGAGATGATGGAAATCGTCTCAAGCCGCGATACGTATGAGTTCTTCAACGAAAGGTACGAAAACTGCGAAATACGCTACGGCGACATGAAAAAGCAGCTCGCGGAAGACATCAACCGCTTCTGCGAACCCATACGCCGGCGCATCCTCGAAATCCGCCCGGACGAAGAATACCTGGAGAGGGTCGCCCGCAGGGGCGCCGAGAAAGCCCGCGAGAGCGCGGCGGGCACGTTAGAGGAAGTGCGGCGCATCATAGGCTTCAGGCAGCATTGAGAAATCTTCCGCCCCTCATTTCTTGTAGTGCGCGACGAAGTATTCATAGACGACGCGGGAAACGTCGGCAATGATGCGCGCGTTCTTCTTGTCCGTCTCGCGGGAATTCATCACGAACACGGCAATGGTATAATACTGCCCGTCGGGGAAGACGACAAACCCCATGTCGTTGTCGGCCGTCTTGTAGCCGTATTCGTTGCGGGGCGAGCTGCCGGTCCTGTGCGCCAGCAAGACATCCCCGGGCAGGCCGGCCTTCAGCATGTCTTTCCCGGAGCTGCACTCGGCCATGGCGCGCTGGATGAACTGCTTCTGGCTTTTGTCGCACAGCGGCTGCTGCAAGAACGTTTCCAGGAGCAGGACGGCCGACGAGGGCTTGCACCAGTTCTGCATGCAGTTGCCGGGATCCGCGCGCATCATCGCTTCGGTCTGCGAGATGGCCACGTCGGCAATTCCCAGTTTGCGGAGGTACTTTTCCGTCGCCCCGGGGCCTCCTATCAGGTCGAACAGGATGTCGCAGGCATTGTCGTCGCCGTCGATGAGCGTGTATTTCAACAAGTCCCCCACGCTCATCGTGAAGTTCCCCTCCGGATTGGAGTCCCGCATCGGGCTGTGGCCGTCGGCCGACAAGCGCGATTGCTTGACCAGCACTTCGGTGGCGAGGTCTTTCTTGCCCCTGTTGATGTAATCCAGCACCGACAGCGCCTGGTGGAACTCGAAGACATCCATCATCGGGTAGCGGTACATGTTGTTCACCGTTACCAGCTCGTTCCCGTTGAAAATCACGGCGACCCCCACCGTGGCGGCATTCCCGGCAAGCGTCTCCTTCAGGCGCGTGCCCAAATCGTTCGTCTGGGCTTCCCCGAAGAACGGCAGCAAAGCGAGGCAGACGGAAAGGAAAATACTTTTTGGCTCTCTTTTCATGACATCAGCTATTAGTTGACGGAATTCCGATGCGGCACCGGATAATTTCCCCTGCGAGACAGGGGTGCCGACGTGCGGGCATCCCGTTCAGCCATTTGCCGGACCATGCCGCGCCTACGATTGCCCCTGAACCCGTCGGAGGCCAAAGATACGGAGATTTATCATACGGCAGACTGTTTTTGCAAGGAATTTGCGCGGTGCGGAAGCAGTAAGAAAGACTCCCTGCGAACGAACATGTCCTGCAAGGAGTCTTTCCGGTGCGGCTGAAGGGACTCGAACCCCCACGCCGTGAAGCATCAGATCCTAAGTCTGACGTGGCTACCATTACACCACAGCCGCCTGAACCCGGTTGCAAAAGTAACGTTTTTTTCCGCAAAAACAAATTCCCCGGCAGATTCGCCCTCACTCTTGGTTTTCGTCGATTCAAGTAATTTTCGTTACTATGTA
>CAYRFT010000294.1:0-2490 GCA_964423585.1 uncultured Parabacteroides sp.
AATAAAAGGAAAAAACCCTCTCATGGGAGCGTTATTCCGGCAATCATCGTATCTTTGCCGGGCACCACGCAGGGAGGGAACAGGCTTTATCCTGCATTCCCAGGCGACCGACGGGGTGAAAGATACTTGAAACACGTTTGACCGTGCCTGCCCCGACGGGCGGGACAAAAGCACATAGCTCATGGAGACATCGCCATTGTTTACACCGGAAGAGAAAAAGGAATTCCTCGCCAAGTACAGGCTGCTGCTGCGCAGCCTGCACCCGTTCCTGGAAAAGGGCGACATCGCCGGGATGAAAGGGCTGCTGACGAGGCAGGCCGCCGGCGAATGTTGCGGGAGGGACAGGAACGGCATCAACGGCATGCTCAGGAACATCGACACGGCCCTCATCGCGACGGAAGAGATAGGACTGAAGAGGGTGCCCGTGCTTGCCCTCCTGCTCTACCGCCCCGTCCGCAACGGATCCGTTTCCGGCGAGACGGCAAAAGAGCTGTTCGGCGAAGATGTCGCGCTCATGATACGGCGCCTGCTCCGCACCTCGGCCCTGTATGCCCGGAACACGGCCGTCGATTCGGAGAACTTCCACCACCTCCTGCTCTCGTTTGCCGAAGATGTCCGCGTCATCCTCCTCATGATTGCCGACCGCCTCTGCATGATGCGGCTCGGGAAGGACTTGCCGGAAGACGACCGCGTCCGGCTGGCGAAGGAGGCCGCTTCCCTCTACGCACCGCTCTCGCACCGCATGGGCCTCTACAAGATAAAGAGCGAGCTGGAAGACCTGTCGCTCAAATACACCGACCGGGAGCAGTTCGACTTCATCAAGCGGAAGCTGAACGAGACCAAACGCTCGCGCGACGCCTACATCGCCCGCTTCATCGCGCCGCTCGAAGAAAAGCTGGCACAGGCAGGCTTCAAGTTCGAGATCAAGGGGCGCACCAAGTCCATCCACTCCATCAACAACAAGCTGAAGAAGCAGAAGGTGGAGTTCGAGAACATATACGACCTCTTCGCCATCCGGGTCGTCCTCGACACGCCGCCCGAGAAAGAACGCTCCGAATGCTGGCAGGTATATTCCATCGTGACGGACATGTACCGGCCCAATCCCAAACGCCTGCGCGACTGGCTCTCCATCCCGAAGCCGAACGGATACGAAAGCCTGCATACCACCGTCATGGGGCCGGAAAACAGATGGGTGGAAGTGCAGATACGCACCCGGCGGATGGACGAGATTGCCGAAAAGGGCCTCGCGGCGCACTGGCGGTACAAAGGAGTCAAGGCCGAGAAGGGATTGGACGAGTTCATGAACTCGGTACGGGCCGCCCTCGAGGCGAAGGAACCCGGCCCCGCGCAACAGGCGGACGACTTCCGCATGAACCTGTTCGAGGACGAAATATACGTCTTCACGCCGACGGGCGAGCTGGTCAGGCTGCGCAAGGGAGCGACGGTGCTCGACTTCGCCTTCGCCATCCATTCGCAATTGGGATGCAAGTGCGTCTCGGCGAAGGTGAACGGGAAGAACGTACCCATCAAGCACGTGCTTGACAGCGGCGATTCGGTCTCGGTCGTCACCTCTCCCGCCCAGTCGCCCAAGCGGGACTGGCTGAACTTCGTCGTCACCCCGAGGGCGCGCGCCCGGATCAAGCAGGCCCTGCGCGAGGAGACGGCCAAGACGGCCGACTTCGCCAAGGAGATGCTACAGCGCCGCTTCAAGAACAGGAAAATCGACGTGGAGGAGGCCTCCCTCATGCGCTACATCAAGAAAAAAGGATACAAGACGGTGACCGACTTCTATGTCGATCTGGCGGAAGAACGGCTGGACCCGAACCTCGTCATCGACGAATACCTCGATTCCGCCCGGCGGGAAAACGAACAGCAGGAACACCCCGCCGCACGGAGCGCGGAGGAGTTCGTGGCGAACACCGGGGCCGGCGAGAACGCCGACGGCAAGGACGTGCTCGTCATCGACAAGAACCTCACCGGCATCGACTACAAGCTCGCCAAATGCTGCAACCCCATCTACGGCGACGAGGTCTTCGGCTTCGTCTCCTCGCAAGGCATCAAAATCCACCGCACGGACTGCCCCAACGCACAGGAGATGTTCAACCGCTTCGGTTACCGCATCGTCCGCGCCAAATGGAGCGGCAAGGGCGGCGACGGCTACATGGTCACCCTCCGCGTCGTGGGCCGCGACGACATCGCCATCGTCACCAACATCACCTCCGTCATCGGCAAAGAGGCCGACATCTCCCTGCGCTCCCTGCGCATCGACTCGGTAGATGGGCTGTTCCAAGGGAACTTCACCGTCCGCGTGAAAGACACCACCGCGCTGAACATGCTGACCAAGAAACTGAAAACCGTGAAGGGCGTGAAGCATGTGGAACGCCTCAACGCCTGAAAAGGAAGGGCTGGAAAACAAACTCGCAAGAGCCTTTTTGACGGCCGCCCCTCCATCGGGGCGCGTCGACGATGCTCGTTCTGCAGAATTAGTGC
>CAYRFT010000295.1:0-2476 GCA_964423585.1 uncultured Parabacteroides sp.
CAATTTGAATCATCATGCTCTTTCCGTTTTGCATATCGTGTTTTCCCCCATACAAAACAAAGGCGCGCCGGAATCCCTTTGGCGCGCCCTTTAGGGTCTTGACGGAGGATGTTATTTGATCAGATTCTTCCCTGTCATCTCGGCCGGCTGCGGCATGCCCAACACGTGCAGGACGGAAGGAGCCACGTCTGCCAACACGCCACCGCCCACTTCTTTGACGGCCTTGTCCCCCGACACGTAAATGAACGGGACCGGGTTCAGGGAGTGGGCGGTATTCGGCGTGCCGTCTTCATTCAGGGCGTGGTCCGCATTGCCGTGGTCGGCGATGATGATGACCTCGTACCCGTTGGCCTTCGCCGCTTCCACGGTATCCCTCACGCAGTTGTCGATGGCAACGACAGCCTTCTCGATGGCTTCGTAAACGCCCGTATGGCCGACCATGTCCCCGTTGGCGTAGTTGACCACGATGAAGTCGTATTTCCGTGTGCCGATGGCTTCCACCAGCTTGTCCTTTACCTCGTAGGCGCTCATTTCCGGCTTCAGGTCGTAGGTGGCCACCTTCGGGGAAGGGACCAGAATGCGGTCTTCGTTTTCATAGGGAGCTTCCCGCCCGCCGTTGAAGAAGAAGGTCACGTGCGCATACTTCTCCGTCTCGGCGATGTGCAGCTGCCTCTTCCCGTTGTTCGCCAGATATTCGCCCAGCGTATTCTGCACGTTCTCCTTGTCGAACAAGACATGCAGGCCCTTGAACGAAGCGTCATAGGGTGTCATGCAATAGTACTGCAGGCCCGGGATTGTCTTCATGCCGTGCTCCGGCATGTCCTGCTGCGTCAGCACGATGGTCAATTCCTTGGCGCGGTCGTTACGGAAGTTGAAGAAGATGACGGCATCCCCTTCCTTGATCGTCCCATCCACGGCCGCATTGTTGATAGGCTTGATGAACTCGTCGGTAACGCCATCCTCATACGATTCCCGCATGGCCTTTACCATGTCGCCGGCCTGCTTGCCTTTGCCTTCGATCAGCAAATCGTATGCCTCCTTGATGCGCTCCCAGCGTTTGTCGCGGTCCATCGCATAGAAACGTCCCACGATGGAAGCGATCGTGCCCGCCGTCTTTTCGCAGTGGGCGGCCAGTTCCTCGATAAAGCCTATCCCGCTCTTGGGGTCCGTGTCGCGGCCGTCCATGAAGCAGTGGATGAAGGTCCGTCCGTCCAACCCGTATGCCCGGGCGATGTCGCACAGCTTGAACAAATGCACCAAAGAAGAGTGGACGCCCCCGTCGGACGTCAAGCCCATGAAGTGGATGTTCTTCCCGTTCTCCCTGGCATACGAGAAAGCCGAGACCACTTCCCTGTTCCGCATGATGCTGCCGTCGGCGCAGGCGCGGTTGATCTTCACCAAGTCCTGGTAAACGATGCGCCCCGCCCCGATATTCAAGTGGCCTACTTCAGAGTTGCCCATCTGGCCGTCGGGAAGGCCCACGTTCTCGCCGCTGGCCTGTAACTGAGAATGAGGATAGTTTGCCAATAAAGAGTCCCAATACGGTGTCGGGGTGCTGAAGATGACATCGTCCTTTTTGTGGTCGCCGCAGCCCCAACCGTCAAGAATCATCAAAAGTGCTTTCTTCGCCATAATTGTATTTTTTATATTTTGATACGTATTCTGTCGTTCCGCCTGCAAAGATAACAAATTCGGATGTACTATTATTGGTTTCAAAGTATTACTTTTGCCCATGTCATGGAAAAGCATTTTGACGACAAGGAATTAGGGAGAATCGTCATCCGCCATAGCGCACGGGCCCTCCGCTACACGCTCAAGATAGCCGACGGCCGGGTGGTGGCGACGATGCCGGCGCGGGGCAGCGAGAAGAAGATGCTGGCCCTCATCCTCGGCAACCGGGAGAAGATCAAGGAGGCCCTGAAGAAGTACCCCGCCAGGCCCCCGCTGGACGAGCGGACCGACTGGCAGACGGCCACCTTCCGCATCCGGATCGTCCGCACCGACAGGGACAACTTCTACATGTCGCTGAAGGAGGGCGTCCTGCAAATCTCCACCCCGCAGGCGACCGATTTCGCCGACGACGAGGTACAACAGCTCCTCAAGCGGATGCTGGCCAGCGCGCTCCGCCACGAGGCCAAACGCTGCCTCCCCGCACGCCTCTCGGCCTGGGCGCAGAAGTACGGCTTCGCTTACAGGCAGGTGAACATCAACGGCAGCCGGACGCACTGGGGGTCGTGCACCTCCGGCAAGCACATCAACCTCTCCCTCTACCTCATGCTCCTGCCCTGGCACTTGATCGACTACGTCCTCCTGCACGAACTTTGCCACCTGAAAGAAATGAGCCACAACGAACGCTTCTGGGGCTTGCTGGACCAACTCACGGGCGGGAAAGCCAAGGCCCTGCGGGCAGAGCTGAAATCGCACCATATACCGAGGTAACATTCCCTTTGCGCTTCGGCAAAGACACCCTTTGCGC
>CAYRFT010000296.1:0-2473 GCA_964423585.1 uncultured Parabacteroides sp.
GAAGAGGATTTTCCCCAATGAATATTGTCAGGAGATGGGATTTTCCAAGGAAGCCTTCTTGCGGAGGACGAAATCCCTGCCCAGATATTTTTCCCTCACGATCTCGTTTGCGGCCAGCTGCTCCGCCGTCCCTTGGAACAATACCTTTCCTTCAAACAACAGATAAGCCCGGTCGCAGATGCTCAACGTCTCGTACACGTTATGGTCGGTAATCAGGATGCCGATGTTCTTATGGCGCAAGCGCGCCACGATCGTCTGGATATCCTGCACCGCAATCGGATCAACACCGGCGAAAGGCTCGTCCAGCATGATGAACTTCGGGTTGATGGCCAGGCAGCGGGCAATCTCCGCGCGGCGGCGCTCCCCGCCCGACAGTCGGTCGCCCAGATTTTTCCGGACTTTCTGCAGGCCGAATTCCGAAATCAGGCTCTCTAATTTCTCCCGCTGGTATTCATTCGTCGTGCCGGTCATTTCCAACACCGACCGGATATTGTCTTCCACCGACATCTTGCGGAAGATGGAAGCCTCCTGCGCCAGATAGCCGATTCCGCTTCGCGCGCGCATATAGACGGGGAACCTGGTAATGTCCGTATCATTCAGAAAGATTCTCCCTTCGTTGGGCGTGACCAGCCCCACCGTCATGTAGAAGGTCGTCGTTTTGCCGGCGCCGTTGGGACCCAGCAGCCCGACGATCTCGCCTTGCCTGACGTCGATCGACACATGGTTCACCACGGCCCGCGCCCGGTATTTCTTTACCAGGTCTTCCGTGCGGAGTATCATTTGTTGATTTTCAGCCATCATTCTCATTTTGTTTTGTGCAAAGAAACAGAAATAAATCGTGCCAAACAACACTTCCATACCGGATATTTCCCTAACTTTGCCTGCTGCAACAGAAATCCGAGCAAAATGATAAAGGCATTACATCAATTGGGAGAATATGTCTTGCTGATGCGGAAAAGCATCACCATCCCCGACCGTTGGAACATGTTCTTCAAACAACTCATCAAAGAAATTTACAAGCTGGGCGTCGATTCGCTCTGGATTGTGGTCATCATCTCCGTGTTTATCGGGACGGTAATCGCCATCCAGATATCTTTGAACATCAGTTCGCCGCTGATTCCTAAGTTCACCATCGGCTATACCACGCGCGAAATCATCCTGCTGGAATTCTCTTCGTCCATCATGTGCCTGATCCTGGCGGGAAAGGTAGGGAGCAACATCGCTTCCGAGATAGGGACCATGCGCGTGACCGAGCAAATCGATGCGATGGAAATCATGGGGGTCAATTCGGCCAACTTCCTGATCCTCCCCAAAATGACGGGAATGATGATATTCATCCCCGTACTGGTGATCTTCAGCATGTTTACCGGCATCTTGGGCGGCATCGCGGCCAGTTATTCCACAACGAGGAACATGACGCCGGCCTCTTTCGAATACGGGCTGCAATTCTATTTCAACCAGTTCTATATCTGGTATTCCATTATAAAGTCGGTGGTTTACGCCTTCATCATATCCTCCATAGCCGCCTACTTCGGGTACAATGTCAAGGGAGGCGCGCTGGAAGTGGGCAAGGCCAGCACCAACGCCGTCGTGATGAGCAGCATCATGATTTTGCTGGCCGACGTGGTATTAACGGACTTAATGCTGACTTGACCATGGTTGAAGTAAAGAACATTACCAAATCGTTCGAGGGCCGGCAGGTGCTGAAAAACATCAGCACGGCGTTTGAAGACGGGAAAACCAACCTGATCATCGGGCGGAGCGGGTCGGGAAAGACCGTAATGATCAAGAATATCATCGGACTGATGCGTCCCGACAGCGGGCAAATCCTGTATGACGGCCGCGATCTCACGCTGATGGACAAGGAGGACTTGAAAATCCTCCGCAAAGAGATGGGAATGCTTTTCCAGGGCTCGGCCTTGTTTGACAGCATGACCGTGCTTGAAAACGTGATGTTTCCTTTGGACATGTTCTCGAAGGCCAGCGCCAAAGAGAGGCTGATGCGCGCGGAATTCTGCCTGGACCGTGTCAACCTGTCGGAGGCAGGCCATCTTTATCCGTCGGAAATCAGCGGAGGGATGATGAAGCGGGCCGCCATCGCGCGCGCCATCGCCCTGAACCCGAAATATTTGTTTTGCGACGAGCCGAACTCCGGCCTCGACCCCAAAACGTCTTTGGTGATAGACGGCCTGATTCACGATATCACCATCGAGTTCAACATGACGACCGTCATCAACACGCACGACATGAACTCCGTCATCAACATAGGGGACAATATCGTCTTTATCAAGGAAGGCGTCAAAGAATGGCAAGGGACCAAGGATGACATCATTACGTCCAACAACCAGGCGTTGAACGATTTCATCTTCGCGTCCGATCTTTTCCGCCAGGTAAAGAAAATGGAAGTCGAAAAGCTGAAAGAAGGGCACAAGCCCTGAGCCGGAAAAGATTTCTGTCCTCCAAACAAGGCAGG
>CAYRFT010000297.1:0-2453 GCA_964423585.1 uncultured Parabacteroides sp.
TATGGATATGAAAAGAAATGCATTGATCGCGGCAGGTTTGACCGCCGCCTTGTGCTCCGCCCTGGCGGAAGAACCCTTGGAGGTGGACAGTCTGATACGCCTGAACAGCCTGGTAGTCTCCGCCAACAAGATCGAGGTGAACCGGAACAGCGTCCCGCTGACCATCTCGGTGATTGGGCGCAATCAGATCGAGAACAGCAGCGAATCGGCGCTTTTGCCGGTGCTTTCCGAGCAGGTGCCCGGCCTGTTTGTGACGGAGAAAGGCATCACGGGATTCGGCGTATCGACCAATGCGGCCGGGACCATCAACATCCGCGGGGTGGGAAGCGGGAACAAGGTATTGGTGCTGTTTGACGGCCAGCCGCAATGGGCAGGGCTTTTCGGACATGCTTTGCCGGATACGTATGTCGCCTCGGACGTGGAGAAAGTGGAAGTCATCCGCGGTCCCGGTTCGCTGCTTTACGGCTCGAATGCCATGGGCGGCGTGATCAATATCATCACGCGCCGGCACCATCAGCCGGGAAGCCGCACGCAGGCCCGGGTGATGTACGGGTCGTATGGCACGCAGAAATATATGGCGAACAACGGGTACAACGCGGGCAACTTCAGTTCTTTTGTATCCATCAACCACGATCGGACGGACGGGCATCGCCCGAATTCCGATTTCCAAATCACCAACGGCTTTGCGAACTTGGGATACCGTTTCAATGACGTTTACCAGTTGCGCGGGGATATAAGTTTGGCAAAGTATAAGTTCCAAAACCCGGGAGAGACATTCAATCCGATTCATGACAACAAGATGGATGTCTGGCGGGGCACGTCGTCATTGGCCCTTGAGAATCGGCATGGGAAAACAAGCGGGGCGATCCGCCTTTTCTACAATTGGGGAAATCATGAGATCAACGACGGGTATTATGAAGGCGAAGCCCCGAAGGACTATCTCTTCCGTTCGACAGACCGCAATCTGGGCGTCCTTTTTTATGAATCTTTCCGGCTCTTCCCGGGGAATGACTTCACGGTCGGCATCGACTACAAAAACTGGGGCGGCCATGCCTGGAATCAGATGAACGACGGCTCCGCGGACCAAGAAATCATCGATAAATCCGTAAACGAAGTTGCCGGTTATGCCATCATGCAACAGGAGTTCTTCAACAAGTTGGGCGTGAATGCGGGCATCCGCTACGAGCATAACAGTTCATTCGGCGGGACATGGATACCGCAGGCGGGCCTGACCTTCCGCCCGTTCGAGGGGCACGTATGGAAGGCTTCCGTTTCCAAGGGTTTCCGCAGCCCGAACATCCGCGAGTTGTATATGTTCAAGCCGAAGAATCCTGATTTGGAACCGGAAAATATGATGAACTATGAAATTTCAGTGGGGCAATCTTTCCTTGACGGGCGTTTGTCGGCCGAGGTGACGGCTTTTTATATCGACGGGGAAGACATGATCCGCACGGCCATGATTGACGGAAATCCGCTGAACGTCAATACAGGCAAGTTTACCAATAAAGGAGTGGAGGCAGAAGTAAAATACCAAATCCTGCAGGACCTTTCGTTCACTGCCAACTATAGTTTTCTGGACCAGAGCGACCCGATAGCGGGGGCGCCCAAACATAAATTTTATGCAGGGGCCACTTATCTTCCGGGGCGTTTCTCGTTCCACTTGTCCGTACAGTCGATTTTCGATCTTTACACAGATGAAGCCTGCACGAAAAAAGAAGATTATACGGTCTTGAACGCCCGTGCCGCCTGCCATCTCGGGAAGAATCCGGACAGGGGCTTGAACCTGTTCGTGAAGGGAGAGAACCTGACGGCCACGCGCTATTCCATCAACGATGGCTTCCCGATGCCCAAAGCGACTTTCATGGGAGGCATCGAGGTGATTTTTTGAATGCGATCCGCGGCGCTGTGGCGTTGCCCGGCTGTCTAATCAATCAGGTCGGCCGCTTCGGCCCGCGCCTCCCGGATCAAATCAATGGGAGAAAGGCAGACTTGCAAACCACGCTGCCCGGCACTGACATAGATACGGTCGAATCCGGAAGCCGATTCATGGATATAGGTCGGGAAATGTTTCTTCATCCCGATCGGAGAGCAGCCGCCGCGGACATAGCCTGTCAGCGGCAACAATTCCTTGACGTGGATCATCTTGCAGCTCTTGTTGCCGGAAACCTTGGCGGCCTTCTTCAAGTTGACTTCCGCCGCGCCCGGTATTACGCAAACGAAATAGCCGCTCTTGTCGCCATGCAGCACCAGCGTCTTGAATACTTGGCTGACATCTTCGCCCAACTGCTCCGCCACGTGCGTCGCGCTCAGATCATTTTCATCCACCTCGTAAGATACCAGCTTATACGCCACTTTTGCCTTGTCAAGCAGGCGCGCCGCATTGGTCTTGTTTATTTTCTCTTTCATGGCAAATTCTCCTTGCACGTGCAAAATTAAGCAATAAATAGGAAGAA
>CAYRFT010000298.1:0-2446 GCA_964423585.1 uncultured Parabacteroides sp.
GGGCGCGCCGTGTCACAGGGAATTCAAGATAAGGCTGTTCGCTTTGTCCACCACCGAAGCGTCCAGCGAGGCGAGGTAGATGCGGGTGGTGGTTTCGGAGTCGTGCCCCATGGCCTCGCTGATGGTGGAGACGGGTATGTTCTTGCTTTTGGCAATGCTGGCCCAGGCGTGCCGGGCGACGTAGCTCGTCAGCATGACGGGCGACCCCAGCCGCTTGCCCAGCTCCCTCAGTTTGTTGTTGACGAAGTGGATGGCGTTCTGGTATTGCAGCCGCCCGTCGGCCTCCATGTCCTTGATGATGGGCAGCAGGTAGGGCGTATGCGCGGTGTCGTACTTGTCGATGATCTCCTGCATGGGTTTCTCCCACTTGACGGACAGCCGCTGCCCCGTTTTCCGGCGGCGGTAGGAGAGCACGCCGTCCTTCAGGTCGTTTTTCTTCAGGAAGGCCATGTCGATGAACGACATCCCCCGGGTGTAGAACGAAAACATGAAGAGGTCGCGGGCAAAGTCCATCTCGGGGGACAGGGCCAGGTCGATCTTGCGTATCCGCCGGATGATACTCAGCGGGACGGCCCTTTTGACCGTCTTGCCGATGCCCGTGTACACGTGCCTGAAAGGGTTTCGCTGCACGGTCAGGTCCTTTTCGACGGCCCGGTTGTAGATGGCCCGCAGCCCCCGCATGTAATAGGAGGAGGTGTTGGGGCACAGGCCCCTTGCCTTCAGGAAAGTCTCGTATCCCGCCATCAGGGTTGAGTTCACCTCGCCCGGGAACACGTCGTTTTCCCCGATGAAGCGCCTGAAGCTGTTGAGGACGGTCGCGTACCGCTCGGCCATGGGGATTTTGCCGTTCTGCCTCAGTTGCCTGACGAGTTCCTCCGCGAAAGACATGAAGCCGCCGGCGGCCGAAGGGGAGAGGTAGGACTTCACCACGTCGTCGGCGGTATAGGCATTGCCTGCATTGTCCAGCCGCGAGACGATGTTTTCCAGCCGCGCCGTGTCTTCCTCAATCCGGGCTTTCAGCGCGGCCAGATAGTCCAGCCTCTCCCGCCCGGCGTCCGGGGGCAGGTACACGACGGCGTGGAGCTTGTCCCATTCTTCGGGGAAGAGCTTGTAACCGGTATTGATTTGCCGCGGCACGCGGGCGTGGATCACTTGATAGAACAATGTGCCTTCCCTCGTCGGGACTGAAGAGGCACGGAATTTTACTTTTACTGTCGTCATTGCTGTCATTTTAAATGATAATCGATATATAAAGGAAATCCCAATGCGCAAGCACCGGGATTTTCTCGCATTCATGGCCGGGAGGTCCTGCCGCAAATGATTCAACGTGCGGGTCATGGGAAACAAAGGCATGGTTCAAAGCCATGCGGGAAAGGCGTCATGGGTCGTAGGCCTGCCGCGCGGGGGTACGGGAGGGGCGGCAGGCATTTCTTCTTCTTCGGCGGCGGGATTTTACAGGCCGGGCCTTCCTCCCAGGATCTGTTCCTGGTTGTCGATCGCCCAACGGATCAGTTCTTTCAGGAGCGGCATCAGGCCGTGCCCGCGGTCGGTCAGCGCATATTCCACGCGCGGCGGGACTTCCGGGAAGATGTCCCGCCTTATCAGCCCGTCGGCTTCCAGCGTGCGTACCGTCAGCGCGAGCATCCTCCGGGATATGTCGCCGATGGACTTCTGTATCTCGTTGAAACGCATCGTCCCGTTCGCGTCAAGGGTGACGAGTACGAGCATGGCCCATTTGCTCCCGATGTGGCTCAGGATGTCGCGGATCGGACAAAATGCGTGATGATGGAATTCTTTCATTTTTTTAACCCTTTAATATCTGCCTGTAAACAAATAATCGTAACAAAAATGTGACTTGCAGACAAGCCTGTTCCTTCTTGGATACATGCTTTGTTTCGCCCATCTTTGCGGCGCAAATATAAAATAACACTTTTAAATTTAAAGATTATGGAACAAAAAATGACTGCGACAAGCGGCAAGAATTTCACAAGCATTGAAACAGGCCCCGTGAACGAATGGAAAGAAAAAGTATTCCTGAAGGAGGCCACCGGGGCGACGGCCACCGAGATTTCCCTCTCCACCTTGCAACCCGGCGAGGAAATACCGTTCTTCCATGCCCACAAGCAGAATGAAGAGACCTATATCATTCTCAGCGGGAAGGGCGATTTCCAGGTTGACGACCGGTCTTTCCCGATCCAAAGCGGCAGCGTGGTCCGCGTGGCCCCCGAAGGGAAACGGTCCATGCGCAATACGTCCGATGAACCCATGCACTATATCGTCGCGCAAGCCAGGCAGGATTCTTTGGAACAATACGCCCTCGGCGACGGCATCATCATCGAGCAAGCCCCGTTGTGGAGATAAGGGGAGGGGAGGAGGTCCCCCTTCCCCATAAAACACCCGTGCGACGAACAAGTTCTTTGTTCGCCGCACGGACATTCGTTTAATC
>CAYRFT010000299.1:0-2425 GCA_964423585.1 uncultured Parabacteroides sp.
CACAAAATCCTGCCGCCGCGCCCCTGTCGGGAACTCTACCCGCGATAATCGCGACGATAGGGAAGGATTATTGCCGAATATATGGCGTAAAAGTGCAAAATAATGTATATTTGCGGCCAGAAACAGATTAAACACGAAAGAATATGAAAGTTGCAGCCCGTTATATTTGTTTGTTCCCGGCACTTTTGGCGATTGCCTCATGCCAAAAGAATGAAACCTTTACGGTTGAAGGCGTGGTTTCCGGCCTCGATGGGGGAATCATGTATCTGGAAAATGTCGGCGTGTCATCCGTAAGCGTATTGGATTCCGTAAAGCTGGATGCGGCGGGGACGTTTGAATTCACCCAGCCCCGTCCGGAATATCCTGACTTTTACCGGTTGCGGTTGAAGAATCAATTGATCAACTTCGCGGTCGATTCTACCGAGACGATCAAGATCGAGGCGGATGCCGGCACTTTTGCCACCTCGTACAAAGTGGAAGGCTCGGAAAACTGCAAGGCCATCAAGGCCATCACGCTGGCCCAGCTGGACGCGAACCAGGCTCTCCGGAGGCTGCGCGAGGAATACGGGCATAAGCGCATGGAGGATTCCGTTTACCGGCGCAAGGTGTTGGAGGTGTCCGCGGCTTACAAGGAAGTGGCATTGAAATATATCTATGGCGCGCCAATGTCAACGGTCGCCTATTATGCCTTGTTCCAGCAAGTGGACGGGCTTCTGTTCTTTGATTTGTATGACAAGAAAGACTCGCAGGCCTATGGGGCCGTGGCGACAAGCTACGATCATTTTTACCCGGAGAATCCCCGCTCGAAGCAGTTGCATAACCTGGCCCTCCAGTCCATCAAGTTTGTCCGCGGGCGGCGGAAGTTGGATCTGTCGGAGGTGAAGACAACCGAGGTCGCGTTCTTGGAGATAGAGCTGCCGGACCTGCACAGCACGCCGGTCAAGTTGTCGGAAATATCAAAGGGGCATCCGGTCATTGTGAACTTCACGGCATACCAGGCCGAATGGTCGCCGGGGTTGAACATGGAGCTGAACCGCCTTTATACGAAATACAAGGACAAAGGGCTGCTGATTTACCAGATCTCGCTGGATGCCGACAAGCACTTCTGGATGAACGCGGCCTCAAATCTCCCTTGGATTTGCGTGCGGGACCCGCGGACCGTCTATTCGCAGGTCGCTTCCTTGTATAATGTCAAGCAATTGCCGGCTATCTTCATTCTCGACAGGAAAGGCAATATCATCAAGCGTTCTGACAACATCAACCAGTTGGAAAAAGACCTCGAAGCTGCCGTGTAGGCCTTACATACAGAAAACGTGCCAATAGAAAGAGTGGCGATATGTTATAAAGCAGCCGGTTTAATTGGTTCAATTCATAAGATTCTTTTACATTTGCGAAGTTTTACATAAATAAGAGTTCCGGTCAACGGTTGGCCGGGATTCTTTTTTTGTTGGTATTATAAATCGGATAAAAAATAAAACAAATAAACAATCAAGGAGGAATTATTATGGCTGTTAGTTACATGACGGAAGAAGGTTATAATAAGATTTTAGCAGAAATCAATTATCTGGAAACCGTGAGACGCCCGGAAATCTCAGCCCAGATCGCTGAAGCCCGTGACAAAGGGGACTTGTCTGAAAACGCAGAATACGATGCCGCCAAGGAAGCCCAAGGCATCATGGAAGCCAAATTGGCCCGGCTGAAAGGTTTGATCGCCAATGCCCGTTTGATTGACGAGTCGCGGGTGCAAACCGACGAAGTCCAGATCTTGAATAAAGTAAAGATCAAGAATACGAAGAACAATGCGGTCATGACCTACATGCTGGTATCTGATTCGGAAGCGAACCTGAAGGAAGGCAAAATCGCCATCAGTACGCCGATAGCCCAGGGCCTGCTGGGCAGGAAGGCCGGGGATATTGTCGAAATAAAAGTGCCTTCGGGCATAATGAAGTTTGAAATCCTGGAAATTTCCATTTAATATTTACAGTATAGCATGGCAACTCTATTCAGCAGAATTGCGGCAGGTGAAATTCCTTGCCATAAGATTGCGGAGGACGACGAATTCTTCGCCTTTTTGGATATCAATCCGGTCGCGGTGGGACATACGCTGGTTATTCCCAAAAAAGAAGTGGATTATATCTTTGACATCGACGACCCGGCGTTGGGCCGGATGATGGCTTTTGCCAAACGTGTGGCCCGGGCATTGGAAACAGCCATCGAGTGCAAACGGGTGGGACTGGCGGTCATGGGGCTTGAGGTCCCTCATGCGCATATCCATTTAATTCCCATCACGAAGGAATCTGACATGAACTTTTTCGGGAAGAAAAAAGAAATGACGCAGGAAGAATTGGCCGCCGTGGCAGAGAAAGTGCGCTTCGCGTATGTACATAAATGAGGGTTTCGTGTATTTCACGGCCCACAAATACGG
>CAYRFT010000300.1:0-2425 GCA_964423585.1 uncultured Parabacteroides sp.
CGGGTAAAAACAAAGATCCCCGGAACGCATCGCCAAGGAATCGTATGCGGCCGTGTCGGACTCGTGCAAACTAAGTCGAACGGCAGGGGAGGGGTAACGGCAAAAACCGCTATCTTTGCGGAACAGGATATCCGGGCAGGCGGATGAAGGGTCCTGCCGCCTGTCCCGGAACAAGGAGAATCGACAGGACCCGCCCTAAAAGATGACATGTATGAATAAACGGATTGTGTGTGTATGTTGTTTGTCGCCCTTGCTGTCGCTGGCGGCAGGAAAAGTCCAGGTGACAAAGGCCGATTACCAGCGGGCCGATACGATTTTGAAGTTGGAAAACCAGGTCTATTCGCCGGCAGTCGAACCGCATTGGTTGGGCGATTCGCATTTCTTTTGGTATCAGAACCGGGAAAAGGCCGGGACTTTCTTTTATCTGGTGGATGCCGAGACGGGAAAGAAAGATAAGGCTGCGGACAGGCAAGGACTGGCTGCTGTCTTGAGAGAAAGGCAGGAGCCGTTGGTGGATGTGTTGATGAAGGAAGAGGAGAAGCCCCGATGGGATTCCTGGCGGAAGGAGGATGAGCCGGTCGCTTCGCCTGACAGCTTGTGGGAAGCCTATATCCAGGATGGCAACCTCTATGTCCGTAGTCGGAAGAATAAGGAAGACGTGACGGCACTGACGATGGACGGCATCCGGAATTACGCCTATGGCAGCCGTATTTTGTGGTCGCCCGACTCGAAGAAGATTGCCACGGTCAAGACACGTGAAGTGGAAGAACGGCGCATTCCGTTGCTGGAATCACGCCCCTCCGCCCGGTTGCAGCCTGTCCTGCATTGGCGGAATTATGCCAAGCCGGGAGATGTCTTGCCTGTCTCGGTCCCTGTCTTGTTCGATTGGGAAGCCAGGAAGCAGATTCCTTTGGAAACCTCCATGTATGAGAATCAGTTCGAATTGTATCTGACGGGCTGGCGGAGCGACAGCCGGGCGTTCACGTTCGAGTTTAACCAGCGCGGCCACCAGCGGTATGTCGTGGGCGAGGTCAATGCCGGGGATGGCAGGATTACGCATTTGGTGGATGAGCAGGTGCCCACTTTCTTCTATTATAACAATCGCTTCCGGTATGATTTGCAGGACGGGAAACAAATGCTTTGGATTTCCGAACGTGACGGCTGGCGGCATCTTTATCTGTTTGGCGACGATGGGCAAATCATCCGGCAGGTGACGAAAGGCGAATGGGTGGTCCGGAATGTCGAGTATGTAGATGAAGAAGCCGGTACGGTATATTTCCGGGCATCCGGCTTCAACAAAGGGGAAGATCCTTATCATTTGCACCTCTGCCGGATCAATATGGATGGTACCGGCTTTAAAGACCTGACCCCGGAGCATGCCAATCACGAAGTGACTTTGTCTGCCGATCACCAATATATGGTAGATGCTTATTCGCGTGCCGATATGCCTTATGTGTCGGTGCTGCGCAGGATGTCGGACGGCTCCGTGGTGGCTCCGTTGGAAAAGAGCGACGTGAGTGCCTTGGTTGAATACGGTTGGCAGTTGCCGGAGGTTTTCCATGCCAAAGGGCGCGATGGCAAGACGGATATTTGGGGCAAGATCATCCGGCCGTCCACATTCGATGCTTCCCGCTCGTATCCGATTGTCGAGATGATATATGCCGGGCCGCATGATTCGCATGTCGAGAAATACTTCCGGGCGACCGATCATCTCTGTTCACGTCTGGCGGAATTGGGATTCATTGTGGTCAAGATTGACGGAATGGGTACGGCCAACCGGTCCAAGGCATTCCACGATGTCTGTTGGAAGAACCTGAAGGATGCCGGCTTTCCGGACCGTATAGCTTGGATCAAGGCGGCTGCTGCCAGATATCCGTATATGGATGTAAGCCGCGTCGGCATTTATGGATGGTCGGCCGGCGGGCAAAACGCCATGGCTGCTTTGCTGTTCCATAATGATTTCTATAAGGTGGCTGTCGCCCTGTGTGGCTGCCACGACAATCGGATGGACAAAATATGGTGGAACGAGCAATGGATGGGCTATCCGATAGACGAGTCCTATAGTGCTTCTTCGAATGTGGATAATGCCTGGCGGTTGAAAGGAAAGCTCTTGCTGATCAATGGCGAACTGGATGATAACGTTGACCCGGCTTCTACGTTGCAGGTGGTGAGTGAGCTGGTGAAGGCGAACAAGGATTTCGAACAGTTCTATTTGCCCGGGAAGACGCATAGCCTGGGTGGCCCGTTTGAGATGCACAAGATGCACGACTTTTTCGTCAGGAACTTGATGGGCGTTGAGCCGCCGGCTTGGGAATGAATCCATGAAAGAAACATGAAACAAGGGCACGAAGGCTTCAAAAACCTTCGTGCCCTTGTCTCGTATCTGGTGGTTTCGATCATTCGATGAGGGTGACCCAGCCGTAAT
>CAYRFT010000301.1:0-2421 GCA_964423585.1 uncultured Parabacteroides sp.
AGGAGATAAACACCCTATGATTAGTGTTTACCTCCTACTTGCTTGCACCGGGCGCTTCCGGCTGTACCGTATGAGAGTGCGCCCGCGCTTGTCCCGGTTCTTAGCGGGAGTAGTTGTTGTTATTGCGCTGCCTGCGTTCGGGGCGGCCTTTGTGTTCGGGGCGGGGCGGATGGGCATCGTATCCTTCCGGTTTCGGGAGGAGAGCCCTGCGCGACAGCTTGTATTTGCCCGTCTTCTGGTCGATGTCAAGCAGCTTCACGGTGATGCTGTCTCCTTCTTTCAAGCCGGACTGTTCGATGGTGTCCAGACGTTTCCATTCGATTTCCGAGATATGCAGCAAGCCGTCCTTGCCCGGCAGGAACTCGACGAAAGCGCCATACGGCATGAGGGAAGAGATTTTCCCTTCGTAGATTTCGCCGACTTCCGGCACGGCCACGATAGCTTTGATGGTGCGCATGGCGGCATCGATGGCTTCTTTGTTGTCGGCCGATATTTCTACCTTGCCGACCCCTTCGTCCTCCTCGATATAGATGGTTGTGCCGGTCTGTTCTTGAATGCCTTGGATAATCTTGCCGCCCGGACCGATGATCGCCCCGATAAATTCCTTGCCCACCGTCAATGTCTCGATGCGCGGCGCATGCGGTTTCAAATCCGGGCGGTTTTCAGGCTGGGCTTCCAGGATTTTGTCCAAGATGTACAACCTGCCTTCCCGCGCCTGGGCCAAAGCCTTCTCCAAGATTTCGTATGACAGCCCGTCCACCTTGATGTCCATCTGCGTGGCGGTAATGCCGTCTTTCGTGCCCGTGACCTTGAAGTCCATGTCTCCCAAGTGGTCCTCGTCCCCCAGTATGTCCGACAGGATGGCATAATTCGTTCCATGATTTTCGGAGATCAGACCCATGGCGATGCCCGAGACAGGCTTCTTCATGGGGATGCCGGCATCGCGCAAGGCCAATGTCCCGGCGCAGACCGTGGCCATGGATGAGGAGCCGTTGGATTCCAATATGTCAGACATGACGCGGATCACGTAGGGGTAGTTTTCCGGGATCATCCGTTTCAAGGCACGCCAAGCCAGGTGCCCGTGGCCGATTTCGCGGCGGCCGACGCCACGTTGCGCTTTCGCTTCCCCGGTAGAGAACGGCGGAAAATTATAGTGCAACAGGAAGCGTTCTTTGCCGTGGACCAAAACATCATCGATGATTTTCTCGTCGTCTTTGGTCCCCAATGTGGCGGTTGAGAGCGACTGGGTCTCCCCCCGGGTGAAGATGGCCGAGCCATGAGGGCCCTGCAAGCAGTCCGTTTCGATCCATATCGGGCGGATATCGGTTGTCTTCCGGCCGTCCAGGCGCTTCCCTTCGTCCAAGATAGCCCGGCGCATGGCCTCTTTTTCGACATCGTGATAGTAACGGTCGATCATGCCGGCCTTCTCTTCCGTCAGTTCTTCTTCCGTGAACTGGGATTTGTATTCTTTGACGATGGCCTCGAAGGAATCGGTGCGCTGCTGCTTGTCCGTGCCCGAGGTGGCGATGGCATACGCCTTGGCGTAACACTTGTCGTGCACGTCCTTGCGCAATTCCTCGTCGTTCACTTCGTGGCAGTATTCGCGTTTTACGGTCTTGCCGCAGGCTTCCATCAATTCCATTTGCGCCTGGCACTGGACCTTGATGGCCTCGTGTGCCGCCTTGATGGCCTCGAGCATTTCAGACTCCTGCACCTCGTTCATTTCGCCTTCCACCATCATGATGTTGTCCAAGGTGGCGCCCACCATGATGTCGATGTCTGCCTTCTCCAACTGGGAGAAGGTCGGGTTGATTATAAACTGGCCGTCCACACGCGCGACACGCACCTCGGATATCGGCCCGTTGAACGGGATGTCCGAAACGGCCAGGGCGGACGAGGCGGCCAGACCCGCCAGCGCGTCCGGAATGTCCTCCCCGTCGGCAGAGAACAATATGATGTTTACGAAAACTTCGGCGTGGTAATTGTCGGGAAACAAAGGGCGCAAGGCGCGGTCAACCAGCCGGGCTGTCAGGATTTCGTAGTCGGAAGCTTTCCCCTCCCGTTTGGTAAAGCCTCCCGGGAAACGCCCGAAAGCGGAGAATTTCTCCTTATATTCTACTTGCAGCGGCATGAAGTCAACGCCGGGGCCCGCTTCTTTGGCGGCACAGACAGCAGCCAGCAACACGGTGTTGCCCATTCGGACGGTAACCGCGCCGTCGGCTTGTTTGGCCAATTTTCCTGTCTCGACGGTGATGGTTCTTCCATCACCCAGTTCGATTGTCTTGTTGATTGGATTAAGCATAATCTTTTTGTTTTTCTCTTCTTAAAATTCGGTGCAAAAGTAATGAAAGTTTTACCGCCAACCGAATTAAAAGGCCATTAAATGATGGAGAAATGTCGAATAAAGTTCCCGGCAAGGGG
>CAYRFT010000302.1:0-2393 GCA_964423585.1 uncultured Parabacteroides sp.
TATTCCCATGTTTTTATATTTTCTACCCCTCAAATAACCTGCTTAAAGGCTTTTCCCAACGAATCGACCAGGTCACCGGCAATCATACCGCGTTCGCTCCATTGGGCAGCCGCCAAATCGCCTGCCGTCCCATGCAGGAAGACTCCTGCCACCGCTGCCGCTTCAGGTTCATAGCCCTGGGCCAGCAACCCCAGAATAATGCCCGTCAAGACATCGCCGCTGCCGGCCGTCGCCATGCCCGGATTGCCGCATACGCTGTAATACACGTTCCCTTCGGAAGTGCAGACGGCCGTATAAGCATCTTTCAAGACAATGCACAGCCGATGCTCCTTGGCAAATGCGCGGGCCTTCAGCAACCGTTCGTAAGCCGAATTGCTGTTTCCCGCCAAACGGTCAAACTCCTTCGGATGCGGCGTCAAAATACTGCGGGGCGGTATTTTGCCCAGGATATCCTGGTTCGAAGCAATCAGGTTCAAGGCATCGGCATCCAGCACGACCGGTTTGATGACAGCCGACATCAACTCGTCCAAAGCCACCGCCGTTTCGATTTGCAGTCCCAATCCCGGTCCTGCCCCCAACGAGGTATAAGGCGTGATATCCGGAGCCTCCGTGAAGAAATCCGCATGGGCGTCCGAATCGACCATTGCTTCCGGCAAGGCGGTCTGCATCATCAGTTCCCCGCATTTGGGCAGATGGACTGTCAGCATTCCAACGCCGCTCCGCAGACAGGCACGGGCGGCCAACTGGGCGGCTCCCAGTTTGCCACGGCTTCCGGCGACCAGCAAGGCATGGCCGTATGTGCCCTTGTGGGTGAAACGCTTGCGAGGCTGGAACACGCAGGCTATATCTTCTTCCGTCACCAGGAAGTAGTTTGTCGGCGTATCCGACACCGCCTGCGGGTGCACGTTGATGTTCAAAACCTTCCATTCACCGACATACGCTTCGTTTTCAGGCATCAGGAACGAAAGTTTCGGGAAATTGAAGGTAAACGTCCTGTTGGCCCGGATTATGCAGTCCTTGTCATTCTCCCGGTTGTCTTCCCCGAACAGGCCTGAAGGGATATCTATCGAAACGACTTCCGCGGGCGTGCTGTTGATGTATTTCACCAGCCCGGCAAAGCCTCCGCTCAACGGACGATTCAGTCCCGCGCCGAACAGACCGTCGATCACCACGTCCCGGGACGACAAAGTGGGCGGAACGAAATTGTCCCGTATCTCCGTAAACCTCATCTGGTCTATATTCAACAGGCGGCGCCTGTTCTCCGCGCACTCCGGGCTCAGATGTCCTGTCGGATTAAACAGATATACGACGACCTTGTACGATTCTTCGAGCAACTGCCGGGCAATCCCCAACGCATCGGCCCCGTTGTTCCCCTGGCCGGCGAAAACGACAATCCGGTGCGTCTTCGAGTAACGGTTCCTGAACTCGTTCACAAATGCGGTGACCGCCTCTTCCACCAGGTCTATCGGGGCAATCGGCATGTTCGCGATCGTGTATTTGTCGATTTCCTTGATCTTTTCTGTCGCAAATATCTTTAACATGGCTTTCTGAAATTCTTCGTTTTCAAATTATTTCCGGCAAATGTAAGGATTTGTTTTCAAATATCCCCTGTTAATTCCAATTATAGTTCGGCATCCGCTAAACGCCCTTGCTCCCCTTGGCTTGGCCCCGCGCATCCGAGCCGGGCGCTTTGCATTCTTCCGGCAAAATCGCCAGTGCCTCATTCTCGTTCGCCTCCATGATTTCCCGTTCGCCGGGGCCTTTGTCGTTGATGCCGCAAAGGTGCAGGATTCCGTGGATGATGGCCCGGTGCAATTCCTCGTTGCACGAGGCATGGAAAGCCTCCGCATTGGTCCTGACCGTATCCAAGCTGATGAACAAGTCGCCGGAAATCTTGTCTCCCTCCGAATAGTCGAACGTAATGATGTCCGTGTAATAATCGTGTTTCAAATACCGGCGGTTTATTTCCAGAATCTTTTCATCCGGACAGAAAATGAAACTGATGCCGCCCGTCTTCTTGCCGTGCGTTGCGGCCACCGCCCGAACCCAACCGCGCACTGCCTGCTCGTTGATTGCCGGAAATCCAATGCCTTCCGCGTAAAAAGTTATCGCCATATCTCCTCGTTTCTTGCAAAGGTACGAAAGCAGGCGGATATCTCCGCCTTTGCAGGGGCGGAAATTCAAAATATCACGAAAAGATTTGCCGAGCCAATCGTTCCTTGGGTCGCCCTTGCATTCGTCTGGCATCCGGAAATGGAGCGAATGACTTTTTTGCCTTGCCTTGGGAAAAACAATTCCGGAAAATGGTTTTTTCGGCTTGCTTTTTGAAAAACAGTCATGGAAAATCATTTTCCGGGCTTGCTTTTTGAAAAGCAGGCTCGTCGAGGCATTTT
>CAYRFT010000303.1:0-2375 GCA_964423585.1 uncultured Parabacteroides sp.
GCATGCCCTTTCTCGTAACGGTCTTCCTCGGTGGTGGTGGCCTGGCTCTCCAAAGGCAGGGCGATGCCTTTCTCACGGAACACCTCGTTGATAGTCCCGATGGCATTCAGCGTCTTCGGGAAACCGATGAACGGGGCGCACTGATAGACCGCCTCGCGCAGTTCGACAGGCGTGACGCCCACCCGCAGGGCTGCCGCCGCATGCGCTTTCAGTTGGGGCAACGTCTGCATCACCGAGAGGACGGTGCAGGTAATCAGCTCGCGGGTGGGGCGGTCGAGGTCGCCCACGGCGAAGACCTCCCCGAAGATGAACTTCTGCAGGATCGCCATGAATTCGGGATCCGTCCCTTCCCCGGTCAACGCCTCTCCGCCGAACAAGGCGGCATAATTCTGTTTGCAAAGATCGATTCTGTCCATGTTGTCTGATTTGTCTTGTCCCCTTGCCGGAAGCGCCAAGCATCCGAGCAAGAGGAGGATGATACCTTGTTTCATCATGTAAAGGATAATATCGTTGTCATTCCGCTTTCTTCATCCGGCAATGTCCCTGCCCGTCCGTCATTGAGGATGGTTGCGCGTTTGCAATCGGTTGTACTCCTCGTCGGAAACGGGTTCCAGCCATTCGTTGGAGGTATTCTCCCCCGCGACTTCGATGGCGAGGTGGGCGAACCAACTGTCGGAAGCCGCCCCATGCCAGTGCTTGACGCCCGCCGGGATATGGATGACCGTTCCCGGGAGAATCTCCACCGCCGGCTTCCCTTCTTCCTGGTACCAGCCGCGGCCCGCCACGCCGATGAGCATCTGCCCGCCGCCTTTCGTCGCCCGGTGGATATGCCAGTTGTTCCGGCATCCCGGCTCGAAGGTCACATTCGCCACCGAGACCTGCTCCTTTGAGATGGGGGCGAGATAGCTGTTGCCAGTGAAGTACCGGGCATACGCCGTGTTCGGCTCTCCGATGGGGAAGATCATCCCTTCCTGGAAGGCCGCCTTGGCATCCGTCTCCACCGCCTCGGCCTCTTTGGGGAGGTATTCATGCAGGAATTGCACGATCTTGTCAAACGGGATGGCCCGGAGGTTGTCGTACAGGTCCACATGGCTGGCTCCCGGGATGATGAGCAGCTCCTTGTTGTGTCCCTTCAGCTTCTTGAAAGCATCCTCGCTGAAGTAGCGCGAGTGGGCCTTTTCGCCATGCAGCATGAGCACCGCGCCCCGTATTTCGTGGCTGTATGCCAGGAGAGGCATGTTCAGGAACGAGAGCGACGAGGTCGTGTTCCATCCTTGGTTCGAGTTGAGCGAGCGCGGATGGTATCCCCGCGGTGTCTTGTAGTAGGCGTAATAGTCCTTCACGAACTGCGGGGCATCCTCGGGCAGCGGGTCCACCACGCCGCCGGCCCGGGCATACGTCCCGTTCCGATAGTCTTCCGTGCGCTGCGCGTTGAGCCGCTTGCGGAGCTCATGACGCCCTTCGGCATCCAAGGCATCGAAGTAGCCGTTGGCCGTCACCCGGCTCATGTCGTACATCGTGCTGGTGACCGTCGCCTTGATGCGCGTGTCGATGGCTGCCGCGTTGAGGGCGAAGCCTCCCCAGCCGCAAATCCCGATGATCCCGATGCGCGCGGCATCCGCGTCCGGGCGGGTACAGAGGTAATCGACGGCGGCGCAGAAGTCCTCCGTGTTGATGTCGGGCGATGCCACATAGCGGGGCTCGCCGCCGCTCTCGCCGGTAAACGAGGGGTCGAAGGCCAGTGCCAGGAATCCCCTTTCGGCCAGCGTCTGGGCATACAGCCCCGAAGCCTGTTCCTTGACAGCCCCGAACGGGCCGCACACGGCGATGGCGGGGAGCTTCCCTTCCGCCTCTTTCGGTACATACACGTCGGCAGCCAAAGTAATGCCGTAACGGTTGTGGAACGTCACTTTCGCATGGCGCACCCGGCTGCTCTGCGGGAACACCTTGTCCCATTCTTGCGTAAGATTCAATGTTGTTTCCATAAAATTGTGTTTTGAGTTATCGTTTTTTTCCCGCAGGGGCGGGTTAAGACATGTTTCCGTCGTTTTCAAATCCCCGTCCCCGGCATAGAGGATGCCCGCCGGAGCGAATCCGAACCATGCCAGGCATAAGCAAAAGAATCGTCTATACATATTATTATATATGATTAAGTCTGATCTCCCATTCCGGATGACGAAATTAACCGGCTTCACCGGCTTGCAGTGTAGATAAATTACGGTTTTCCCCCGATTGAATTACCTATATTACGGATTTATGCCCGCGGTTGCGGATTCGCACACGTGCGCCCTCCCCATGGCGGGACAAGGAGCCGCGCCCATGCGGATCGAAGGATGAATCTTCGCGGTCGTCCGTCGCAGCACCGTGCGCTGGTC
>CAYRFT010000304.1:0-2339 GCA_964423585.1 uncultured Parabacteroides sp.
CGTGCAGCCTGCACGGGACTTTGGTTGATTGTTGCATGAAAGAAAGACGGGGCGGGAATGGTTATATGAAAAAGTTTAAGTATTTTTGTGACAAGGTTTCCGGCGGGAACGGCAAATTCTTGTCCGTTCATGCAAAGGAACAAGGTTCTATATTTGATATATCGTTATGAATGCGAAAAAGAAAGACAAGGGAAAAAACAAAGAGAAAAAGGGGAAAAGCAGACAGATCAGAAAGGACGATTTGTTCCGCTTGGTCAGGGCGTGTTTTGAATCCTCGCCTTCGTTGCCGCTCAACTACAAGCAGGTGAGCAAGCAGATCGGCGCAGAAAGCCAGGTGCAGAAAATACAAGTTGCGTCGATATTGGAAGATTTGGCTTCGGGCGGTTACCTGGAAGAAACGGACCGCGGGCGGTACCGCCTGAATAATATCGGCACGATTGCCGAAGGCATTTTTGCCCGCCGGAGCAATGGAAAGAATTCTTTTATCCCGGACGGAGGGGGTGCGCCCGTGTTCATCGCCGAGCGGAATTCCGCCCATGCCATGGACGGCGACCGTGTGAAAGTGCAAGTGTTTGCCCACCGCAAAGGAGCCGAGCCGGAAGGCGAAGTGGTCGAGATTCTCGAATCCAAGGAACGGGTATTCGTGGGCAAACTCCAGGTGACGAAAGGCTTCTCATTCTTGGTTACGGAGAACTCCACCCTGGCAAACGACATCTTCATCCCGAACGGCAAGCTGAAAGGCGGAAAGAACGGCGACAAGGCCGTCGTCCGCATCATGGAATGGCCCGAAGATGCCAAGAACCCGCTGGGGGAAGTGATAGACATCCTCGGCAAAGCCGGCAGCAATAATGCCGAAATGCACGCCATCCTGGCGGAGTTCGGCTTGCCCTACAAATATCCCAAGAATGTGGAAAGGGCGGCCGGCAAGATACCGGACACGATCTCCCAAGAAGAGATTGGCAAACGGGAAGATTTCCGGAACGTGCCGACGTTCACCATCGACCCGGGCGATGCCAAGGACTTTGACGACGCCCTTTCCGTTCGCCGCCTGGACAACGGGAATTGGGAGGTAGGCGTCCATATTGCCGATGTCACGCATTATGTGAAGCCGGGAAGCGTGATTGACCGGGAGGCCGAAGCGCGGGCAACGTCCGTTTATCTGGTGGACCGGACCATCCCGATGTTGCCGGAGCGTTTGTGCAATCAGATCTGTTCCTTGCGGCCTAATGAAGAAAAGCTTTGCTTCTCGGCCGTCTTTGAACTAAACGCGGAGGCGAAGGTCGTCAACTCGCGCATCTGCCGGACCGTAATCAAGAGCATCCGCCGTTTTTCTTACGAAGAAGCCCAGCAGGTGATAGAAACCGGCGAAGGCGACTGCAAGGAAGCGATTCTGGATTTGAACCGGCTGGCACTGAAACTGCGCGAGAAACGGTTCAAGGACGGCGCCATCAATTTCGATCGTTACGAAGTGAAGTTCGATATCGACAAGGACGGAAAACCCATCCGCGTCTATTTCAAGGTCTCCAAAGAAGCCAACAAGCTGATTGAAGAGTTCATGTTGCTTGCCAACCGGACCGTGGCCGAGTTCATAGGCCGCCAGCCGAAGGGAAAAACGGGGAAGACATTTGTCTATCGCATCCATGAACAGCCGGACCCGGAAAAGATGGAGAACTTCGCCGCCTTTGTCCGCCGCCTCGGTTATCGCCTCAAGGCAAACGGCAAGAAGAACGAGATCTCGAAAGGCATCAATTCCCTGCTCGACCAGGTACAAGGAAAACCGGAGGAGAACCTGATCGAGACGGTGGCGATACGCTCCATGCAGAAAGCCAAGTATTCGACCAACAACATCGGGCATTACGGGCTGGCATTCGATTATTATACGCATTTCACCTCCCCTATCCGCCGCTATCCGGACATGATGGTGCACCGCTTGCTGGAAAGATACATGCAAGGCGGCAGAAGCGTGGCGAAGAATAAATATGAAGAGCTTTGCGAACATTGCTCGTCCATGGAACAAGTGGCCGTCAATGCCGAACGGGCTTCCATCAAGTACAAGCAGGTTGAATTCATGAGCGACAAAATCGGGCAAATCTTCGACGGAGTGATCTCGGGCGTGACGGTATGGGGACTGTATGTCGAATTGAACGACAATAAATGCGAAGGGATGATACCGATACGCGACTTGGACGACGATTATTACGAATTCGACGAGAAAAACTATTGCCTGACAGGCCGCCTCCACAAGCACCCGTACCGTCTGGGCGACCCGGTGACAGTCAAAATCGCCCAGGCCAACCTCGAACGCAAGCAGTTGGATTTCCAGTTGGCATGACTTCGAA
>CAYRFT010000305.1:0-2327 GCA_964423585.1 uncultured Parabacteroides sp.
GCATCCACAACCGTTCCTTTGACAATCCGGCTGTCGTCCACTTGTTGTGTTTTTCCGGATTCTGCTCCCGTAAAGAGGACAATCTGATTGTTCTCCTTAATCACATACCGGATAGAGGTCTGACGCTGGATTTCGTTTAGAATCGTTTGGATGTTTGCGTCACTGGCATCAATACTTATTTCCTGATCGAGCCCGAGCAAATCTTCATTGTAGAAGAAACGATATTCGCTGGCTCTTTCTATCTCACGAATGACATCGCGAGTCGTTTTGCTTTCTAAAGTCAATGATATTTGGGCGGACATAACCATACTATACATCATGCAGAAGCCACCCACTACCAGACTTTTCCGAATTGACTTTTTTAAGATACTCATTTTACTTAATGTGTTTTTTTAATTTGGTAATAAACTTATTGGATAATTTTGTTCCCTGATTTCAATTCATTTCCATGGTTTTTCATCTCTCACACAACACATGGAATCAAAATTGATTTCCGATTACATGGGAGGCCTTGTTTATCCGGACAAACCTCCTTCCTTTTTCTACTAATCCTTTCCCATAGGCATCCTATTTTTAGTTCATACTATTTATTCCGATTATTCCGGCTCAGCCAGACAATACTGTCCCGTTTTTCATAGCGTATCGGTGCTGTCAAACTGAGCAGTTCAAATACGTTCTCCAGACTGTTGTTCTTAATGATGCCGGAGAAACGATAACGCCTGATGTCATCAGTCTGGAATTTCACTTTCACATTATAAAGACGATCCAGCATGATTGCAATTTCCTCCAACGATTCTCCACGGAATACAAGTTCCTGGTTCCGCCACATCCGATCATAACCGGCACTCCCCTTTTTCTTCACAATAGAATGCTTGAGCCGGTTATAGCAAACCGTCTGATCCGGTTCCAAGTACAAAGTCTTCCCGCCAACGGAAGTTTTCAACTTGCCTTCGAACAAAGAAGCCGTCAATTTGTCGTCGCCTCCGTATGCCTTCACATTGAATGCCGTACCCAAGGCTTCCACCTGTATTTCGCCTGCCTGCACAATGAAACGGCGTTCCGGGTCTTTGGCCACTTCAAAGTAGGCTTCTCCGGACAGAGATATCCGTCGCTCTTTCTTGCCGTATTCGCCGGAATACTTTATCTCCGTATCCGAATTCAGCCATACTTTCGTCCCATCCGGCAAAACCACATTGGAACGTTGCCCCTTTTCTGCCGAGACCATGAATGTCTGTCGCGACAAGCGGTCAACCTGATGGAAATAATAGACCGAAATGCCCATGCTGACGCACAAAGCGACAACCGCCGCGGCCGCACCGCTCCACCACAAGCGAAGTTTCCGCATGTTCTTCCGCCTCTGTTCCACCTCCCTCATCCGCGACATGACCCGATGGAACATCCGACCTTGGACTTCCGCCGGGACAGGCTCGTCTTGGGCTTTGTCCCAATGCGAACGGTAATAAGCATGCAAAAACGCCTCTTGATTTGCCTTTCTGAACCAGTCCAGCAAATCTTTCTCTTCTTCCGGAGTTGTTTCCCTTTTCAAGAAACGATCCAGCAACGCTACGTAATCCTGTTCCTGTTCTTTTTCCATATTCATGATTGTATATCCACAAAAGGCGGCAATCCCTTACAACCGGATTGAAAAAAGTTCATATTTAACTTTCATTCACAACGAAAGGATGCGGTTGCGAAACCGGATTGCCGCCGGAAGCCGGGAAGCGCGCAAAAGGAAACTCAAAGCTGGTTGGCAAGAAAAACCAGGAAGCAAGCCAAAAACAAATCCGAAGACAATTTCTCCCGCAAGAATTGGAGCGAACGGTTGACTTGTGTCTCCACCGTCTTCTCCGAAATGGAAAGGCGGTCGGCTATTTCCTTATTCGTAAGATGTTCAAGGCGGCTTAAACGGAAGATGTTTTTACGGGCCGACGGCAATTCCTCAATCAGTTGCAGGATGCGGTCGCGCAGGGAATTGGCATTCATTTGTTTTTGCAATGCGAAATCATCGCTGTCGGTCGATGTGGAGGAAATTTCTTTTACAATTTGTTCAAAGAGCAATCTCCTTTCCGTTTCCTTATAGACCAGATGCCGGGCGATCGTAAAAAGATAGGCGTTGATTCCCTGTTCCGGGTCAATCCGTTCATGCGTTTCCCAAATCTTCATGAAAACGGTCTGCGCAATGTCTTCGGCCAAGAATTTATCGTGCAAGATGGAAAGGACAAAATTGTATATGCGGGAGTTATACTTCCAGAACAGAGACTCGAAAGCGCTTTCGTCTCCTCTTTTCAAACGTTCCAGTATATCCTTTTCAATTTCCATTGTCCTAA
>CAYRFT010000306.1:0-2324 GCA_964423585.1 uncultured Parabacteroides sp.
CCTCCATAATTTGTTCTTTTGGCGGATTTCCGTTAATTTGCCGCACAATTTAAATCCGATTGATATGAAAAAGAGATTAGTGGTATTGACAGGCGCCGGGATGAGCGCCGAAAGCGGCATTTCCACGTTCCGCGATTCGGACGGCCTGTGGGAGAAGTACCGGGTGGAAGACGTGGCGACGCCCGAAGGTTTTGAAAGGGACCCGGGACTGGTATTGGACTTCTACAACCAGCGCCGCCGGGAATTGCTGCATACGAAGCCGAATGACGGCCACCTCGGCCTCGCCGCCCTGGAAAAGGACTTTGACGTGCGCATCATCACGCAGAACATCGACAACCTGCATGAACGCGCCGGAAGCTCGCAGGTGATCCATCTGCACGGGGAGCTGATGAAGGCTTGCCCGGTATGCGACCTGGAAACGACTTACGACCTTGACCCGGACCATCCGGACATCCGCCTGGGCGACAAAGACCCGAAAGGGTTCCAGCTGCGCCCCTTCATCGTCTGGTTCGGGGAGGCGGTCCCCATGATAAACCCGGCTATCCGGGAGGTGGAAGATTGCGATATTTTCGTGATTATCGGGACATCCCTCAACGTGTACCCTGCGGCAGGCCTGTTGAACTATGTCCGGCGAGGGCAGCCGATCTATCTGATCGACCCCAAAGAAGTGCGGACCTACCGGGGCGACATCGTCCATCTGCGGTGCGGCGCGTCAGAAGGCGTCAGGCGGCTCACGGAGATACTGGACAAGATGAAATGACGGGATGGCGCGTTGTCCTCCGGCAGGACGGCGCGCCGCCTTAAACGAGAGGTTGCGCCGCAGGCAACCCGGCGGAGGCGTTCATCCAGAAGAACGGGAACCATACGTCGGTCCCCATCCGGTATAAATAGATGCCCAGCAGGATGAACGAGACGACCCACAGGATGATCAACGTCCATTTGCCGGCCGACGGCAGCGGTTTGGCATGGAACAGCGAGGAGGCTATTGCGCTCCCGATGTAAAACAGGGGAACGCCGAACAGCAGGATGCACCCGATGCAGCCTATGGCGACCGTCGCGGGCGTTCCCGAATACCAGTCCATGCCGAACGGGGATAGATGGTAGAGGATGCCCGAACATCCGGCCAGCAGGGCGAACACGACGACGAGCGCAAGCAGAAGCCCCGGTATCAGGATGATTCCGCCCAGTATCATGACGAACTTCAACACGAAGCCGATGGCCTGCACGAACAGGTCGGCCAGCTCGCGCAAGAAGCTCCGCGGCTTCCCCGAGTCCACATAGGAGGAAACATGGTTGCCTGCCCCTTCAAAACCGCCGGTCACGGTCTTCCCGATGTTTTCCACCGTGACGCTCTCGCCCCGCATTTCCAGCTTCTCCGCCGCCGTCCGCGCCTCCGGCATCAGCATCCAGAGCAGCAGGTAAATCGGGATGGTGATTCCGTAAAAGAATATCAGCAGGAACAGGATGATACGCATGGCGGTGGCGTCCCAGCCCATGTAGGCCGCGATGCCGCCTGCCACGCCGCCCAGCACCTTGTTGTCCGGGTCGCGCATCAGCCGCTTGCGGTTTCCCTGCCGCGCCTCGTTCGCCGCCGGTTCCCTTTTCTCGTGGACCTCTTCGTCGAAGATCTCCTCCGGCCTGCCCATCTGCTTGATGATTTTCTCCACCATGTCGATGCTGATGACCTGGTAGCCCAGGCGCACCCTTTCCGAGAAAAGCTCGGAGATGCGCAGTTCGAAGTCGTTCATGATTTCCTCCGACCCCTCTTCTTGCCCGAAGTGGATGCGCAGGTTGCTCAGGTACTTGTCAAGGAGCTGGTATGCGTCCTCGTCTATGTGGAATACCGTGCCTCCCAGGTTGATGGTAAGTGTCTTTTTCATTTGCTGATTGTTCTTATGTGGTTAATGGTATCGCTCAACTCCTGCCATGCGGCTTCCAGCTCCTCGAGGAACTTCGTGCCCGCCTCCGTCAGCTCGTAGTACTTGCGCGGAGGCCCTTGCTTCGATTCTTGCCACTGGTAGCTCAGCAGGCCGCTGTTCTTCAGGCGGCTCAGCAGCGGGTACAAGGTCCCTTCCACCAGAATCAGGCGCGCTTCCTGGAAGTACCGGAGGATGTCCGTGCTATAGGCCGGCCCTTTCTTCATCAATAGGAGGATGCAATACTCCAATGTCCCCTTCCTCATCTGCGATTTGACGTTTTCCGCGTTCATGGCTTTTTGCTTTTATGGTTTCAATTTTCATTTCCGCCGCAAATGTATCAATACATTATGTTCTATGCAATACACGCTATCCACATTTAACCATAATTAAGGACAGCGGTGGGGT
>CAYRFT010000307.1:0-2303 GCA_964423585.1 uncultured Parabacteroides sp.
CCTTTGACAACGACATTCGCCCCGATGACGGGCACGCCCGCGGCATCCACAATCGTCCCTTTTACCGGTTTGGACTGCCGGTCGGCCGCATCGACGGTTTGCTTCTTGAGAATGATGTGCCCGTTGCTGAAGGTCGCCACGCAGCCCGTGCCCGCCAGCAGTTGGTTCATGGCTTGCTGCACGGTGGTTGCCTCCGGCATTTGTTCCACAATACGGGAATCATCGACATCCTGCGATTTGTAGTCGATTGAAAGGTCCGTTTGCTTTTCGATTTGTTTGAAAACGCTTTTCAGCGGCAAGTGGCTTCCTGTCAGCCTGACTTGCTGCCGTTGCGCGTAAGCGAACACGCTACATGTTGATAATGCTGTAATGTACAGCAGCCGGGATAATTTCTTCCATTTTCCCCCTGGCATTAGACTTGATAAATTCATAAATTTGTACGTTTGAAATTTTAGTTTTAGTAATTTGATTTGTTTCTCTCTTTGCATCGAATAAAAACGGCTATGATTTCAAATACCGGGAAGGGGAGTTGGCAGCTATTCTTTCCGGTTTTCTTTTTTTCATGATTCCTCCTTTCCTTGCTTATTTGACAATGACATTGTTCCCGTTGATTGCATACCGTATGCCTGCCAGCTGATGCAACACTTCCATGACATCCCCGATTGTTTCACCCGGGGCGAACTTCACATGATACACATCGTTCCCGTAACGGGTGGCGTTGTATTGGAACGTGACCCCGTATTTCTTTTCCAGCGTCGAAACCAATTGCCGGAAAGGAACGTCCTCGAAAATCAGATAGCCTTCGCGCATCATTTTGCACAAGGACAGATCCACCCGGTTCCGTTGCACGTGATGGTCCAGATGCGAGTAAACCAATTGTTCGCCGGGTTTCAGGACATACGAGCGCGCCTCCCCTCCTTCGTTCAGGCCGATTTTCACGCTGCCTTCTTCCAAGGTGGTCGTCGTACAATTCTCGCCGGCATACGATTTGACGGTAAAGACTGTCCCCAGGGCTTGCACGTCCGCGCCGGAAGTCTTGACGACAAACGGCTTCTCTTTGTTTTTGCACACATGGAAAGAAGCCTCCCCGGTCAGATAAACCGTGCGGGAATCCATTCTCCTGAAATCCGCCGGATAAAGGACGGTCGATCCGGCATTCACCCACACGCGGGAACTGTCCGGCAGCCGGATTTCACGGGTCCCGCCGTAAGGGACGAACAACTCGACCATTTCGACCGGCCGCCGCAGCGCATGCCGTTCCGTCATCAGGTACGTCCCGCCGACCGAAGCCGCAAGCAATGCCGCCGCGGCCGCGTATTTCAGCCACACGAGCCGGGCTTGCCTTTTCCGCGGGGAAGGAATAACCAACCGCGGCCGCAACCGGTTCCAATCATTCCACGTGTCCGCCGATATTTCGCCTTCCGCCGTTTCCCAATACTGCCGCAGCAGGTTTTCTTTCGCTTCCCGGTCCTGCTCCGCGCGCAGCCACTTCCCGAACAGGGCCCTCCCCGTTTTGGAAAAACGCTTTCCCGCATACAGCAGGAACATCTTCTTGCTTGATTCGGATGTTTCCATTTTTTCGGCTTTTACCTGTATGTCGGTTTAATCCCGAAACACACACAAGCCCGCGGGGATTTTTTTTCAGTTGACGCACGTGGCGGACGGAGGCGGGGCGGGGCCTTCCGGGGCGTTGCCGGCCCCGGCGGGATTTCACAGGGGGAAGTTGACGGAGATCATGAGCAGCCACAGGTACGCGATTTTGTGCAGTATGGCCAATGCCGCCGTCAGATGGTTTTCCACGGTCCGTTTGCTGATATGCAGGCGGAGGGCGATTTCATCATTGGAAAGCCCTTCCTCGCGGCTCATCCGATAGACCTTCCGGCGTTGGGGCGACATTCGCCGGACCGCCTCCTGAAACATCGCCAGATATTCACGGGCAAACACTTTTTCTTCTTCCGATTCGGCCTCCGGGGCGTTTGCCAGATATTCACGGGCATACCGTTCCGCCACCGCCAGGTGATCAAAATAATCATAGGCTTTATGGCGGGCCATTTGATAGAAATAGGCGGAAATCGTGGCCACCTGCGCCAGCTTCGCGCGGTTTTCCCAGATGGACAGGAAAATATCTTGCGCCATGTCCCGGCTCAATTCCGAATCATGCGTCAGCCCCGTCAGGAAACGAACCAGTTTCGGCTGATATTGAAAGAACAACTGCTCGAATGCCTGAACATTTCCGGCTGCGATTTCTGTCAAAATATGTTTTTCTGTTTTCTCCATGCAAACAAATCTGAAAAGCAACTCTT
>CAYRFT010000308.1:0-2298 GCA_964423585.1 uncultured Parabacteroides sp.
GAAAAAAGGTGAACACCCCTGATGGGTGTCCACCTCTTACTCGACAGGCAGGACAAATGCTTCCGTTAGAAGCAATAGGCGGCACGCAAGGCGATAATCGCCTGGTCATAGTCCTTGATGACGTTGTATTTCGCTTCCATCCCTATTGACAACACGGGGGTTGCATATACTTCCCCGCCCAGGCCGACGTTCATGCCGAAACGGGTAAACCCGTCAAGAGGGCCTTCCCTGTCCCAGAACGACAAGCTGAGCCCGCCCAGGGGATAGAACCCGAACATGCGGTTCAACTTAATCACATAGTGGGCGTTCACGTCGATTACCCATGCGCTGAGTCCGTGGTTCTTGATAAAATAGGTCAACCCGGGGTTGAACCGCACTTCGTCGGTCAGGCAATACCGGTAATCCCATCCCACGGCGGCTTGTTCGGTGTCGAACGCATATCCCAAGGTAGTGCCGAACGAAGAACGGCCGGCCTCCGTCTGAGCAAACACGCCAAAACTCAGACAAATCATGCTTAATACGAGAAATAATTTTTTCATAAGACCCGTTGTTTTAATGAATAATACGTGCGAAGATACGTATTTTTATTCCACTTTCAAGCGTTCGCCCGCCGATTTTACGATGGCGCGGTAAAATTCTTCGCTGTACCCCGGCGAATCGGGCGTTGCCCCCAAGCCGTAGCCGTTGTCGAGGAACTTGCCGTCTTTCTCTTTGCGGATCACCCCGTCGGAGTATTTGACGATCAGGAACTCGCCCAGCTCTTTCCAGCGGGATACCGATTCTTCGGCCGTCGTGGTGCTGTACCAGGTCAGGAACTTCGCGGCTTCCTCCGGGTCTTTGCGGTAAAGCCCGGCGGCGGCCTCGTCGATGGCGGGCTGCCTCTCCATGTAGCCGTTTTCCAGTTCCGACTGCACCTTGCGGAGGTCCCCGATCATCTGGTCATAGCGGCCATACACCATGTTGGCCACCCAGTTCCGGACCCAGAAGGCGGATGTCCAGGAGAACTGCATCAGGCTGCCGTTTCCCGGGCGGTAGCATTCGGGCACGCCGGTCGAGGAAGCGTAGATGGGCGTGAAGACGGTGGTGTTGGCGTCGTCCACCCCGAACCACAGCACGCCACCGATGGCATCGGGAAGCCAGCCGCGCAATTGCGGGACGATGACGAAGCCTGTCTGCTGCGTCGAGACGGGGCGTTCGTGCGTGTAGGTCTTGCCGTCCACCTCGTAGGTCAGCGGGCGGAAACGGTACGGTGCCTTGTACGGGCCCGCGCCGGGGTCGTTCGTCATGTCGAACTCGGTGCCTTCGTAGTGGTCGCGCATCATGTCGCGCACGTCGGCTACCGACAGCTTCCGGTCGGGCCTGACGTAAAGCGGCATCGGTTCGGCGTTCACGTCTCCCCTCGCAAAATCGAGGTACTTGTCCATGCCCTTGGCAAACTTGTTGAAGAAGGCCCACACGCGGGCTTCGCAGACGCGGAGGGCGCTGAAGTCGTAGGGGCAATAGGCCTCCGCGAAGCTGAAATCCTCGTCTTTCCCGTCGAAGTAGCCTTTCTCGCGGGCAAACGAGACCACGTCGGGCGAATAGAGGCAGTTCTCCTTGTCGTCGAACGGGATTTGCCGGATGCGCGACTGGTTCGCATGGGCCGCGATGCAATCGTCGGGGATGCGGATCGCCGCCCAAACGGCACCTTTCCGGCCGGGGCCTTTCCCCACCATCTCCATGATCCAGGCTTCGTCCTTGTCGGCAATCGAGAACGACTCGCCGCTGCTGCAATAGCCATGCCCGGCCACCAGGCCCGTCATCACTTGGATGGCTTCGCGCGCGGTTTTCGACCGTTGCAGGGCGATGTAAATCAGGCTCCCGTAGTCCATGATGCCCGTCGTATCGACCAGCTCGGGCCGCCCGCCGAAGGTGCTTTCCGTGATCGCCACCTGGTGCTCGTTCATGTTTCCGATTACCGAATAAGTCCGGCGCGCTTGCGGGATCCGTCCCAGGGGTTTGCCGGAGTCCCACTCCGTGATGTCGAGCATCGCGCCTTCGGGCCAGACCGCCGCCGGCCAGTGATACAACGCCCCGTAGAGGGTGTAAGAGTCGGCAGCATAACTAATCATCACCGAGCCGTCGGTTGAAGCCTTCTTCCCGACCAACAGGCCCGTGCATGCCATCATTTCGGCCGTCGAAGCCAGACCGAAGCAGGCAGCCCATGTAATCCAAAGTCTTTTCATGTCATCTTGTTTAATGTGTTTTCGTACTTGCACAAAAGTAGATGATTCTTCGCTCTCCTGCAAATCGGCGGGG
>CAYRFT010000309.1:0-2270 GCA_964423585.1 uncultured Parabacteroides sp.
CTCGGGAAAGGTCAGCGACACGGAGGGGAAACCGGTTTCCTACGCCAATGTCATTCTCATGGATGCCGATTCGGCCTTCATCGCAGGATGCACCACGGATGAAAATGGCATGTTCCGGCTGCAGAATGCAAAATCGGATGCCGCGTTGCTGAGAATTTCGGCAATCGGCTACAAGACGGAGACGAGGCCGCTGGCCCCTGATGGCGACATGGGGGTATTGGTAATGGCCGTTGACGATGTCCTTCTGGGCGAAGTCGATGTCGTCGGGCAACGCCCTGTGCACCAAATCAGCAAGGGAGGGCTCGTCACGACGATAAACGGGACCGTGCTGGGAAACCTTGGGAACGCGATGGACGTGATCGGGCAGTTGCCCGGCGTGAGGCGCGAAGACGACAAAATCACCGTCTTCGGCAAGGGAAGCCCCGCGGTTTACCTGAACGGGCGGAAACTGGCCGGTTACGACGAACTGTTCCGCTTGTCATCCAAAGAAATTGAGAGCGTGGAGGTGATCAACAATCCGGGGGCGAAATACGGCGCGGAGGTCAAATCCGTCTTGCTGGTGCGCACCATAAAGAAAAGGGGCGACGGATGGAGCGGATCCCTCCAGGCCGTCGCGCGGGCGGCCCATTCATGGTCGCAGTCGGACAATCTCTCTTTCAATTACCGCACGGGCGGCCTTGACATCTTCGGCGCGTTCGCATTCGACCATGCGAGGAGGTACCAGCAGCAAAGGAACCTCACCACCATCGAGACCGGCAAGGACATCTACCGCCTGAGCTCCGACATCGACATCCTGCCTACCAGCACCTCTTACACCGCCGACTGCGGTTTCAACTGGCAGGTTGACGACAAAAACACATGGGGCGTCAGGTACGAATTCCAGGGGACGCCCTACAACCGTTCCGATTGGACGACCCGCGAGGAAGTGGACCTGAACGGCATGCCGCTTGACAAGATTGACTACCTGACCCGCTGGAGGAGGAGGAACATGCCCCTCAACAGCTTGAACATGTATTATGTAGGCACTTTCGGCCGCTGGACTTTGACGATGAACAACGATTACTATTCAAGCAAAAACAGGGCCGGGCAGGAGATTCATGAATCCAGCCTGTCCGGCGGGGAATCCTCCGTGAACAGCATGGACCGCGTCAAAAGCACCCTGTTCGCTTCAAAAGCCGTGTTGGAATACGCTTTCGGGAAGAACAGCCTCGAAGGCGGCTATGAATATACCCATACCGACCGCATCGACCGCTATGACAGCGGCCTCCTGCCCGACGCGGACGACAACATCAAGGAGCAGAACGTGGCCGGGTTTGTCAGCGCGACATTCCCGGTAGGCGTGTTCGAGATTTCCGGCGGCATCCGCTATGAACACACCGTGTCCGACTATTACCAGGGCGGCGAATTTGTCCCGGGGCAGAGCCGCAAATACGACCGCCTCTTCCCGAACATCGACTTCACGTTCCCGATAAGGCAGGCCAAGTTCACGCTTTCCTACACGGCCAAAACCCGCCGCCCGCTGTACAGCCAGCTGGGCAGCAGCATACAGTATGACGACCGCTTTACCTACGAGACGGGGAATCCCCTGTTGCAGCCGGAAACGAACCACGACATCACGCTGGCGGGCATCTGGAAATGGTTTTATTTCGCCGCGGGCTACCAGTACCTGAAAGACGCGATCGTGGGGATAGTCGAGCCATACGAAGAGGGGAAGCCCGCCAACCTGATGACATACAGGAATTACGGCCATCTCTCCAAGTACAATGCCGTATTGTCGTTCTCCCCGAAAATATCCGTGTGGTCGCCTCGGCTGCAACTTAACCTGGCGGGGCAGGATTTCAAGATACCCGTGATGGGCAGGGAACGGCGGATGGACAACCCGTTGCTGTTCGCCAACCTGTACAACAGCGTGTCGCTTGGAAAAGGATTTTCCGCGACCGCGGATGCCACGTGCCACACGTCGGGAGACATGGACGTGGTCACGCTGAAGCCTTCCTGGCAGATAAATATCGGCATGGCAAAGACGTGGGGGAGCTGGTTCCTCCAACTGGCCGCCACCGATTTGTTCAAGACGGCGCGCAATTCCATGATAACCTATGGGAGCCAGATGAGTCTGGACAAATGGAATTACAGCGATTCACAGGCCGTGCGCCTCACCGTCCGTTACGTCTTCAATGGCACCATGGACAAGTACAAAGGGCAGGGGGCAGGCCAAAGCGAGAAAAACCGGTTGTAGGCCTCCGGAAGAGAGCATCCCATGCTCCTATCCG
>CAYRFT010000310.1:0-2199 GCA_964423585.1 uncultured Parabacteroides sp.
CCCGTATTGGCCAAGGCAGCGGGGAACTTGTCCAAAGGGAAAGCCAGTCCGTTTCCCGCCTGTACTTCCCGTCCGGAGCGATGCAAAACGACCCAGCCATGCGCCGGAATTTCAACGCCTTCTAAAACAACAGACTTGCTACCGTAGATTAGTGTCCAGTTGGAAAGGTCGATGGATTTGTCAACCTTGTTGTAAAGTTCGATATATTCTGTTTCGGGCATGGCCTTCAATTTCAATCCTTTCGGGTCGGCCATCACTTCGTGGATTATCACGCTTCCTATGGGATAAGATTCTTCCGGATGTCCCAGGCCTTCAGAAGAAATAGGCGCATCAGGCTCCTCTTTTTTGCCTTCCGATTCTTCCAAGTTTTCCAAGTTTTCCGGCTCTTCCAACTCTTCGGATTCTTCCAGATCTTCCGGTTCTATGTATTCCGGCTCTTCCAGGTCTTCGGGTTCTTTCAGGTCTTCGGACTCTTCCGGCTCTTTCTGTTCTTCCGTTTTATCTGTTTTGTCCGAATTGGCTTCTCCCGGCGTTCCTCCGCGCGGGTCGGTTGAAAGACGCCATCCGTTGTCGGTATATTCCCACGAGCATGCGGGTTTGGCTTCGGGATAAATATATTGATCTATCGGTTGTCCCTTACCATCGTATAAACGAAGTTCTCCTCTCGAATTAGACAACTTAGGGAACTTTTTCAAAGGGAAGGCCAGTCCGTTTCCCGCCTGTATTTCGTTTCCGGACTGATGCAAAACGATCCAACTATGTGCCGGAATTTCGACACCTGTCAAAAAGAAATTCTTATTATTATAGTTCAGTACCCAGTCGGAAAGGTTGATGGGTTTGTCAACCTTGTTGTAAAGTTCGATGTATTCCGTTTCGGGCAGGGCCTTCAATCCTTTCGGATCGGCCATCACTTCATGGATTATTACACTTCCCATGGGATAAGATTCTTCATTAGAAGTGATGTTTGGACCATTTTCAAACGCCTCATGAGATTTGGGAGATACCCAAAGAGGAAAATTAACGAGCACAAAAAGTAAAATTTTTTTCATAGTTAGTTTTGTTTTGGAATTACATATCTTTGCACGCCGCACACGGTGCACACGGTTGCGCCTGCGTGTGTTGTTGGTTGCAAAGATAATACTTATTAACGGATATACAAATTTTTCATAAAAATTTTTTGAGATGAATGTGGCAATTGTTGGTGCGAGTGGTGCCGTAGGACAAGAATTCCTGCGTGTGCTCGAACAGAGGAATTTTCCGGTCGGCAACATGGCGTTGTTTGGTTCGTCGCGTAGTGCGGGACGTGAATATGCGTTCCGGGGCAAACAATATGCTGTCAAGGAGCTGAAGCGCAACGACGACTTCAAGGATGTCGATATTGCTTTCGTTTCGGCAGGCGGCGGCACTTCTGTCGAATTTGCCGGAACCATCACGAAACACGGGGCGGTGATGATCGACAATTCCAGCGCTTTCCGTATGGAAAACGATGTCCCTTTGGTCGTTCCTGAAGTGAATCCGGAAGATGCGTTGGACCGGCCGCGCGGCATTATTGCCAATCCGAACTGCACGACGATCCAGATGGTTGTCGCCCTGAAGGCAATCGAGAAGTTATCGCATATCAAGCGTGTCCATGTGGCTACTTACCAGGCTGCCAGCGGCGCGGGGGCGACGGCCATGGCGGAATTGAAGAGGCAATACGGGCAATTGTTGAAAGGGGAGGAGCCGACGGTCGAGAAATTCGCGTACCAGTTGGCTTACAATCTGATTCCGCACGTGGATGTCTTCACGGACAACGGATATACCAAGGAAGAAATGAAGATGTATAACGAAACACGTAAAATCATGCACTCGGACATCGAGGTGAGCGCCACTTGCGTGCGTGTCCCGGTCATGCGTGCCCATAGCGAAGCGACTTGGGTAGAGACCGAACGCCCGCTTTCGTTGGAGGAGGTTCGCCGGTCCTTTGCTGCGATGGAGGGTGTCGTGCTGCAGGACGACCCGGCCGGCAAGGCATATCCGATGCCGTTGTTCGTCGCCGGTCATGACGAAGTTTACGTAGGCCGTATCCGCAAGGATTTGTCGAATCCGAACGGTTTGTCGTTTTGGACGGTAAGCGACCAGATTCGCAAAGGCGCCGCTTTGAATGCCGTCCAGATTGCCGAATATTTGCTGAAGGCCGGGAATATCCGATGAGCGGCT
>CAYRFT010000311.1:0-2153 GCA_964423585.1 uncultured Parabacteroides sp.
GCGGAGCGGACGGCCGCGCTCCGCGTATCCCGGACGGCGTCAGTTGCACATTTCACGGATGAGCCGGATCAATTCGCCACCCAGTTCTTCCGCTTCCTGCTTAGTATGGGCTTCAGAATAGACACGGATGATCGGCTCCGTATTGCTCTTGCGCAGATGGACCCACTTGTCGGGGAAATCAATCTTCACGCCATCGATATCCGTGATGTCATGCCGGGCAAACTTTTCTTTTACCTTTGCCAGAACAGCATCCACATCGATCTCCGGCGTAAGCTGGACCTTTTGCTTTGAGATAAAATAAGGAGGATAAGTGGCACGCAATTCGCTTGCCGTCATTTGCTTCTTGGCCAGATGGGTCAGAAACAAGGCAATGCCCACCAGAGCGTCACGCCCGTAATGGCTGGCCGGATAGATTACCCCGCCGTTCCCTTCCCCGCCGATGACGGCGCCGGTTTCCTTCATCTTCGCGACGACGTTCACCTCGCCCACGGCCGCCGCGTTGTATTCGCAGCCGGCATAACGGCGGGTCACGTCCCTCAAGGCGCGGCTTGAGCTCAGGTTGCTGACCGTATTGCCCGGCGTGCGGCTCAACACATAATCCGCCACGGCAACCAGCGTATATTCTTCAACGAACATTTCGCCGTTCTCGCAAACAATGGCCAGGCGGTCCACATCCGGGTCCACCACAAAACCGACATCCGCCTTTTCCGCGCGAATCAGGTTGGAGATATCCGTCAAATGTTCGGGCAGCGGCTCCGGGTCATGCGCAAAAAGGCCCGTCGGTTCGCAGTTCTGCTTCAATACCTGCTTTACGCCCAAGGCTTCCAGCAAGGCCGGGATGGCAATGCCGCCTACCGAGTTCACGCAGTCGATCGCCACTTTGAAATTGGCGGCCTTGATAGCTTCCGCATCCACCAGATCCAACTTCAGGACCGATTCAATGTGTTTCCGGATATAAGTCGTGTCCGTGAACACCTGTCCCAAATGGTCCACGTCCGCAAACCGGAAATCTTCCCTTGCCGCCAAAGCCAACACTTCAGCCCCCTCGGCCGCATTCAGGAACTCGCCTTTCCCGTTCAGCAGCTTCAAGGCATTCCACTGCTTGGGGTTATGGCTGGCCGTCAGGATAACGCCCCCGCAGGCTCCTTCCATGGCCACAGCCAGCTCGGTCGTCGGCGTAGTGGCCAGACCGATATCCACCACATCAAACCCCATGCCCGTCAACGTCCCCAAAACGACCTGCTTCACCATCGGGCCGGAAACACGGGCATCCCGCCCGACGACAATCTTGTTGGACTTCACTTCCGCGTTCTTGCGGATAAACGCCGCATAAGCCGCCACAAACCTGACTATGGCCAGCGGATTCAAGCCGTCTTCCGGGCTTCCGCCTATCGTGCCGCGAATACCGGAAATAGATTTAATTAATGTCATAACACAACCATGAATTACTGTTCAAATGTATATCTCACCTTGGGGAAATAAAGCGGCTCTCCCGACATTTGGAACGAAGTCGGGCCCACCTTGAACGGGACAATCAGCTTCACCACCGCGCTATCGCCCACCTGCTGCAAGCCCGAAGCCAATCCTTCGCAGATGAAGCTGCTCATCATCGGATCGACATTCATGTCGTTCTCGACATATCCCCATATATAATAGTCTTCCGAATATTTCTGATAAGAAAAGGTGACAGGCAAGCGGGTGCTGGCAAAACCATCCAGCTCGAGGGAATCCGACTTGAAGAAACGCACGACAAAACGGGTATTGACATTCTGGCGTTTCGAGCCTATCCTCTTCCCGTTCCCGGAATCGACGACATTGATGTAAACATCGTTATCCATCAGATAGAACTCGTTCTCCTCAAACACGCCGTCGGCAGGATAATTTTTCAAGACCACGATGTTTTCCTCGTCTATCAACCTGTCGATCGCCCTCTCTTCGGCTTTCAACATGTCGGCATAAGATTTCGTCTTGTCGCACGAGGCGAACAACAAAACGGCGCACATCACCAGCGAACTTCCTAATATTCTATTCATTTGATTTTAAATATAAATGTAAATACGGACAAATATAGGCATTCCCCCGGAATTTCAAGGCTGATTTTCCCCGTTTTCTTTCGCAAAGTTTCCCGGCAAGGGGCGCGGAGGCCCTACGAC
>CAYRFT010000312.1:0-2147 GCA_964423585.1 uncultured Parabacteroides sp.
CAAAAATTCGGAATCTCCGATAAATCTGTTATCTTTGCCGATTGCGTCAGGGGATGCAAAGGCATGGCGGTCCAATGGCGCGACAATCGGAATATTAACAACGATCTATATAAAGAAAGACAATGAAAGTTGATGTTTTATTAGGATTGCAATGGGGTGACGAAGGCAAAGGCAAAATAGTTGACGTCCTTACTCCGGAGTACGATGTGGTCGCTCGTTTCCAGGGCGGACCGAATGCGGGGCACACATTGGAGTTTAAAGGAGAGAAATATGTGTCGCGTTCCATCCCCTCGGGGATTTTCCAGGGAGACAAGATCAACGTGATCGGCAACGGGGTCGTGCTGGACCCGGTCCTGTTCAAGGAAGAGGCGGAAGCACTGGCTGCCGGTGGCCATGATATTTCCAGGCAATTGTATATTTCCAAGAAAGCGCACCTGATCTTGCCGACCCATCGTGTCCTGGACGCGGCCGATGAAGCGGCGAAAGGGGCGGGGAAAATCGGCACTACGGGGAAAGGCATCGGCCCGGCTTATACAGACAAGGTCGGCCGGAACGGCGTGCGTGTCGGTGATTTGTTGCGCGACTTCGATTCGGTTTACAGGGCCGCGAAAGCCAGGCACGAGGCCATTCTGAAAGCGTTGGATTACGACTATGACATCGCGGAGCTGGAGGCCAAATGGTTTGATGCCTTGGATTATCTGAGGCGGTTCAAGCTGATCGACAGCGAATATTTTATCAATGACTTGTTGAAGGACGGGAAGAAGATATTGGCCGAAGGCGCCCAGGGGACGATGTTGGACGTGGATTTCGGTTCTTATCCTTTCGTTACCTCTTCAAACACGGTGTGTGCCGGTTGCTGCACGGGATTGGGCGTGGCTCCCCGGAACATAGGGGAAGTGTATGGCACCTTCAAGGCCTATTGCACGCGGGTGGGCAGCGGGCCTTTCCCGACGGAGCTGTTCGACGAGGCGGGTGACAGGCTCTGCCGGTTGGGACATGAATTCGGAGCCGTGACAGGCCGCAAGCGGCGTTGCGGATGGATCGATTTGGTCGCCTTGAGGTATGCGGTGACAATCAACGGGGTCAGCCGGCTGATTATGATGAAGAGCGACGTCCTGGATACGTTTGAAACCATCAAGGCTTGCGTCGCTTACAAGATTGGCGGGGAAGAAGTGGCCGAATATCCTTATTCAACCGAGGGCGGAGTGGAGCCCGTCTATGTGGAGCTGCCCGGCTGGCAGACGGACATGACAAAGGCGCGGAGCGAAGACGAATTCCCCGAAGAATTCAACGCTTATCTGACATTCTTGGAGGAGGAACTGGGAGTCCCTATCCGGATTGTGTCGGTCGGGCCGGACCGCGAGCAGACCATTTTCCGTTATGCCGAGGAATAGGGGCAGGCGGATAGGCGCGTTTATCAACGACAGAATTAATTTATATAATATCGGTAATCATGTATTGGATTATTTTTATAGGAATCGCCCTATTGAGCTGGCTGGTATCGGCCAACCTGAAGCGAAAGTTCGAGAAGTATTCCCGGATGCCCCTGTCGAACGGGATGGCGGGGCGTGACGTCGCCGTGCGGATGCTCCGCGACAACGGAATTTACGATGTGCAAGTCACGTGTATCCCCGGGCAACTGACGGACCACTACAATCCCGTGTCCAAAACGGTCAACCTGAGCGAAGGGGTCTTTTACGGCAACAGCATCGCCTCCGCGGCGGTGGCGGCGCACGAATGCGGCCATGCCGTGCAGCACGCGGCGGCTTATGCGCCCTTGAAGATGCGCTCGGCATTGGTCCCGGTGGTAAGTTTTGCGTCCAACGTCGTGCCGTGGGTCCTGCTGGGCGGCATGTTGCTGTTGAACCGGTTCCCGGAGCTGATGCTGCTGGGCATCATCCTCTTTGCCTCGACGACGTTGTTCAGCTTCATCACGTTGCCGGTGGAAATCAATGCCAGCCAACGTGCGCTGGCGTGGCTGAGCCGGGCCGGGATAACCAACGTTTACACGCACGACAAGGCCGAGGATGCCTTGAGGTCGGCCGCATACACCTATGTGGTGGCGGCCCTGGGTTCGCTGGCTTCGCTGATGTATTACGTCATGATTTTCATGGGCGGGAGCCGCGACGAATGACAATCGCGGGCGG
>CAYRFT010000313.1:0-2022 GCA_964423585.1 uncultured Parabacteroides sp.
CAGTGCGCGCAAGGATTAAAATCAATCAAACCTGCATTTTTACTAAATCTTTTTTCCTACATTTGTACGTTTCCTATGCGGGAAACTTGTATATTTACGCAAACTCTAACTTAATTGATATCTGACATGAACGCGCTGCAATTTGAAAAGAATTTATTAGGCATGCAGGAGAACATGATGAGTTTCGCCCTGAGGCTTACCGCCAACCGCGAAGACGCGCAAGACCTGATGCAAGACACGACGTTGAAAGTGTTGGATAACCAGGAAAAATTCATCGACAATGTAAACTTCAAGGGATGGGTTTTGACGATCATGCGCAACATCTTCATCAACAACTACCATAAAGTCGTCAGGACGCAGACGGTCGTTGACCAAGGCGTGGACTTGTGCAACTTAGACATAACCAACGAATCGGGTTACGGCTCTCCGGAAGGTTCTTACCATATACAGGAAATATCCAAGGCGATCGAGAGCCTGAACAAGGATTTAAAAACGCCGTTCTCCATGTATATAAGCGGATACAAGTACAATGAAATAGCAGAAAAGCTGGGGCTCCCGCTCGGGACTGTCAAAAGCAGGATATTCTTCGCGCGCCAGGAATTACAGAAGAGGCTGAAAGATTACCGTTGACAAAAAGATGAACCCATGGTCCGTTTGCCTCTTGGCGACATCGGCATTCGGACATTAACCGAACCAGCACATGAATCAGCCGTTAGCAGAGAGATTGCGCCCGAAGACCTTGGATGAATACATCGGGCAGAAACATTTGGTCGGGACAGGTGCCGTCTTGCGGAGAATGATAGACGCGGGCAGGGTCCCGTCTTTTATCCTGTGGGGACCTCCGGGAGTGGGGAAAACGACATTGGCCCGGATCATTTCCCGGAAGCTGGAAACGCCGTTTTACACATTGAGCGCCATCAATTCGGGTGTCAAGGATGTCCGTGATGTCATTGAAAAGGCGAAGGGCAACCATTTCTTCAACACGATATCCCCGATCCTGTTCATCGACGAGATTCACCGGTTCAGCAAATCGCAGCAAGATTCCTTGTTGAATGCCGTCGAGACGGGAACCGTCACGCTTATCGGGGCCACCACCGAAAACCCTTCCTTCGAAGTCATCCGCCCTTTGTTGTCCCGATGCCAAGTCTATGTGCTGAAACCATTGGAGAAAGAAGACCTGCTCCAATTGCTGCGGCGGGCCGTCACGGAAGACGTGATACTGAAAGAAAAGCATATCCAATTAAAAGAGACAGACGCCATGCTCCGTTATTCCGGCGGAGACGCCCGCAAGCTGTTGAACATATTGGAGCTGGTCGTCTCGGCAGAAGAAGGCGACGACATCGTGGTGACCGACCGGAAAGTCACAGACCGCCTGCTGGAGAACCCGGCGGCATACGACAAGGGAGGAGAAATGCACTACGACATCATTTCGGCTTTCATCAAGTCCATCCGGGGAAGCGACCCCGACGGGGCGGTCTATTGGCTGGCGCGCATGGTGGCCGGAGGCGAAGACCCGGAATTCATCGCCCGCCGCCTGTGCATATCCGCCGCCGAAGACATAGGCCTGGCAAACCCCAATGCCCTCCTGCTTGCCAATGCCTGCTTCGACACCGTGCGGAAGATCGGTTGGCCCGAAGGGCGGATTCCGCTGGCCGAGACAGCCATTTACCTGGCATGCAGTCCTAAAAGCAACTCGGCGAACATGGCGATCAACGATGCGTTGGAGCTGGTCAACCAAACCGGCGACCTGCCCGTGCCCCTCCACCTGCGAAACGCCCCTACCCGCCTGATGGCAGAATTAAATTACGGGAAAGAATACAAATACGCCCATGACTACGAGGGCCATTTCGTCAAGCAAGACTACCTGCCCAAGGAAATTCTCGGCCGGCGCATCTGGAACGGACAGGAAAACCCTGCCGAACACAAGCTGACCGAACAAATGAAGAAGCTGTGGGGAAACCGTTTTGACAAATAGCAGGGTTTCTCCCCTACCTTTATATATATGTCGCCGGAAGATCGCTT
>CAYRFT010000314.1:0-2019 GCA_964423585.1 uncultured Parabacteroides sp.
CCCCGGTCTTATTTGTCAGATGATTTAAGTATGAAAGGGGCGATTAAAGCATACCCTTTGTCATTCGGATGCAAACCGTCTTTGAACAGTTGTTCGTTGATTTTTCCGTCCGGCCGGAACAAGCCCCTTCCTGCGTCGATATACAGGCAGCCGTGCCCGTTCACCATTTTTTCTATCTTCCGGTTGATTTGGCGAACCCGGTTTTCCCGCTCTCTTCGGGGCAAAATGCCGATGACACGGATTTCAGCTTCGGGCTGGCGGTATTGAATGGCTTGCAGCAACACGTCCAAGCCGGTTACTATTTCCTCGTCCGTATTCAAGTCGAGATTATTCGTCCCGATCATCAAGACAATGCGCGAAGCCTCGTATCCATCCAGTTCCCCGTGATAAATTCTCCAAAGGACGTTCTCGATGCGGTCCCAGCCGCAACCCAAGTTATGGAAATCTTTCATGTATCTCTTCCACGTTTCAGGCCCGTTCTGTGCGGGAGCGTCGGGCACTCCGCCCCAGTAGTGCGTGATGGAATTCCCGATGATGACCGATCGAGGGCGGTTTTCGCGCAGGCTTTCCAGATTGTCCTCATGCCGTTTCTTCCATTCGTACATGCCCGGTTCTCTACGCTGGGTGACAGGGATGGTGGTTTGTATGTTTCCGACAGGCATGTGCAGTATTTCCCGTATCTTGCTTTCGACCGCATTTGCCTGTTGCCGCATGCCCAAATCGGAAGGATGCACATAATCGACCCAACCGTCGGCAGGTAGGTTTATTTCTTCTATGGAAAGATAATAAAGTTGCTTGGTCTGCCGTTCCAGCAGCCCGAAGGCCTTTCGTGAGGCTTCGTTGGCCTTCAGATAAGATTGTTTTCTGCTTTCGTTGGCTTCGCCGTTGCTGTAACCGGCGTGTTCAATCAGCAAAATCGGCGTGTCCGGGTGCTTTTCCCGGATTTGCTTTACGCTGGCGGCGACTTTCTCCTGAATGCTTTCCTGTGTTTCGCCGGACAGGTTGGGAAGGCAGTCCAACAGATAGATTTGTGCCTCTATTTCGTTGATGAAGCCGATGACTTCTTTTTCCAGCCGCCCGTTGCCGGAGAAACCGAGGTTGACAAGCGGCAGATCCAAATGCCGTTGCACGATGTTGCCCCAGGCCATGCCCGGCCGCGAGGCGCAAGCGCCTTGTGCGATGGATGTCCCGTACAGGACAATGGGCTTTTCGTGGTAGGCCGGAATAAATTCGAGCGTCTGGTCGTCCTCCACGCCGATTTCCATCCACTCCACTTCATTGTACAGAGGCAGATAAAGTTGATATTCAAATCCTGATGAATGGTAGGAAGAGGAGGACAAGCCCGAATACGTGTAAGTGATCGTATCGCTGAAAGAATAAGTGCCGGAGCAGAACTGCCGTGCGCCGTCGCTGCTGACCCGATACAAATCGATGCCCGAAACGCCGGTTGCCGGCATGTGCGGCATGGCGATAGGACCGCTCACCTGATACCTGATTTTTATTTCCGGGCTATTGGTGTAAAAATGGACGGCCAGTCCCGCCGAGTTCAACGACAAGTTCCACACGGCATCTCTGACGCTTGGTTTCGCCCGTTCCGGCAAACGGTGATAGGTTTGCGACAATTCTCCGGCAAATGCCTGGTTCTGTACGACCGGAAATCCCGCTTGCATCGGGTTGGACCATTTGACGGCCCGGCTATTGAAGGACAGGAAACTCAAAGAGAGTATCATGCAGGCGATACGGCAAGATGCGTGTTTCATGATGGATTTTGTTTTATTAGTTTGGCGCAAATATAAAAATATCTCCGGATAAAAAGATGGCGGCCTCTGAAAAATGATGCTCCCCATATAGCCGACCCTGCGGGAAAACGCGGCAGGGACCCACCCGGAAGGCTTGTTTGCTGCCTCGCGCGTGGGTCCCCGGGCCCTCATGGGAGGGCCGTGTGGCGCTTTGCGGGTTGGCGTTTTAATACCCGGGCATCTTGTTTTCGATTTTGCGTTTGGCGTTCTTCCGTATCGT
>CAYRFT010000315.1:0-2008 GCA_964423585.1 uncultured Parabacteroides sp.
GCCATGCCGCAACGGGTGCCTTTCGCCATACCTCCCTGCAAAGAGGCCTAAAAGAAGTTGTTGCGTATCTCCTTTGCGATGTAGCGGCCCATCAGTTCCTGTCCCGGCTTGTCGGGGTGCAGCCCGTCGCGCAGGTAACGCCCGGTGCCGGCGGGTTGCTCGAACTTCTCGGTGATGCCGCAGTTGGAGTAACAGTCTATCAACTGCACGGAGAGCGCGCTGCACAGCTTGCGCAGGATGGCTATCTTCTGGAGGTTCTGCGCGTTGTGCTCTGGACTGCCGGTCTGGATGGGCGTGCATACGAACACGCGGCACTGGGGGTAGTGCTCCAGGATGGTCTGGATGGCCCAACGGGCGCCGCCCGCCATCGTGTTGACATCTACCTCGTCGAGGGTCTTTCCCTTGAGGGCCTCCTCCGCGCTGCCCAAGTCGAGGTCGTTCGTCCCCATGGAGAACACGAATACGTCGGGCGCGGGATACGCGCCGCTTTCCACCTCGGCTATGAACTTCTGGATATGCACCTTCGACACGTTGTTGTGCCGCATCTGCAATTCGTGGCCGTCTTCCGTGGGCTGCCAGCCGGGGGAGATGCCCGCGAAGCCTTCGCTTCCGTAATCCTGTGTGTCGGAATGGCATGCCCACGTGGCAGAGCCTACGGCCACGTTGTGGTGCGTGGCGAACCCGAGTTCGTCCACTACGGTCTTGGACCATTGTTCGCCTGCGGTGATGCTGTTCCCGTCGCACCCGAAATTCAGCTTGGCGAAGTCGGGATAGGGGGTCTGCGCGTGCAGCACGGCCCCTCCCCATAAAAGGATTCCTAAAATCAATCTGTTCATCTTCTTATGATATAAAACTATGAAAAACGTTCGATGACTTCCATGCACATGCGCCCGTTGTGGTAGGGGCATTTCCAGAAGCCCGCCTTGTCGCCGCCGGTGTCCACCGTGCCGTCGGCCCGCACGCTCCAGTGCCATTCGCCGTGCCTGCGGTCCACCAAGTGCCGCTTGATGAAGTCCCAGCAGCGCAGGGCTTTCCGCAGGGCCTCCCCGTCGCCGAAGTGCTGGTAGAGGTTGACGTGCCCCACGACGTTCTCGGCTTGCACCCACCAGTGGCGGTCGGTGTCGCGCTTCCCCGTGTCCGGGAAGGCCTCGTATGTCATGCTGCCGTCGGGGTTCAGTCCCTCGTCGGCCGCCGCCGCAATCCGCCTTACGAGCGGTTCGACCTTTTCGAGAAGGGCCTTGTCGCCCAAGACGAGGGCTGCCTCGTGCATCAGCCACGAGGCTTCGATGTCGTGCCCGTAAGAGACCATGCGGTACTTGCTCTCCCAGTCGTCGTTGAAGAACAGTTCCAGGTGGCCTGTCCCGGCGTTCAGGATGCGTCCGGTGAAAAGGCCTTCCAAGTTGCGGAGCTGCCTCTCCAACCGCCCGTCTTTCCAGACCCGGAAGAGATTGGCATAGGGTTCGAGGATGTGCAGGTGGGTATTCATCGTCTTGCGCTCGTTCTCGTCCTTGTCGCTGAGGCGCATGTCGGAAATCTCTCCCCACTCGCGGGTCAAGGCCTCGCAGTAGCCGTTCTTCACGGGGTCGAAGCTGTGCCGTTCGATGGTTTCAAACAGGCGGACGGCATACGCCAACGCTTCGTCGTCACCCGTGGCACGGGCATATTCGCTCAGCCCGTAGATGGCAAAGCCCAAGGCATAAATCTGTTTCTTGGTGTCGAGGGGCGTTCCTTTGTAATCGAGGGACCAATAGACCCCGCCGAATTCCTTGTCGTAAAAGCGGTCGATGAGGAAACGCTTGGCACGGGCGGCCGTCTCCAGGTATTCGGGCTTCTTCAGCAGGCGGTATGCGGCCGAGAACGTCCACAGGATGCGGGCATTCAGGACAGCTCCCTTTTCGGATTCGGGCTTCAGCTCGTCCGTCCCCGTGATGCGTCCGTAGAAGCCGCCGTTCGCTTCGTCCTTCATCCTGTCCATCCAGAAAGGGAGGATATTGGAAACCAGTTCCTC
>CAYRFT010000316.1:0-1963 GCA_964423585.1 uncultured Parabacteroides sp.
CTGCGGAAAGGCCGTTTGCATATTCATCCATCTTGTCGTACTTTTGCACCGTCATGCAACAAAATCAGATCATAACCCCGGCAATCCATCTGCAAAGGCAGCAGGACGCCCTCCTGAAAGAGTACATGTATGAAAAGGAAATGTACCGCGAACAGACGGAAAAGACCGGAATCCGGAAAAAGATCCAGCAAGGCCTTTGCTGGTATCCCGTCGCCACAGGCAGGAGCTATTACAACTCGCTGAACCGGCTGGTCGTAGAGATAACCCGCCGCGAAGAGAAAGAAGTGGAACATAACTTTGAATATGGCCGCCCGGTCTGCTTTTTCAAGGCGAACGAAAACGGGAAGCCCTCCTATTTCAACTTCAGCTCGGCAATCAGTTACGTGCAAGACGACATGATGGTCGTTTCCCTGCCCTCGCCTTTCGCCCTGGCGGAAATCCAAGGGGAAACGGACTTGGGCATCCAGCTTTACTTTGACGAGACAAGCTACAAGGCCATGTTCGCCGCCCTGAAGGAAGTCCTTTCCGCCCAAGGGGACCGGCTGGCCGGACTGCGGGATATATTGTTGGGGAAATCGCCCGCGGCAAAACGGGAACTTTTCCCGACCCGTTTCCCCTGGCTGAATCCTTCGCAGGAATCGGCCGTCAACCGGGTACTGGCCTCCAAAGACGTGGCGATCGTCCACGGCCCTCCGGGAACGGGAAAGACAACCACGCTGGTCGAGGCCGTCTATGAAACCTTGCATCGGGAGAACCAGGTGATGGTCTGCGCCCAGAGCAACACGGCCGTCGATTGGATCGCCGAGAAGCTGGTGGACAGGGGCGTCAACGTGCTGCGCATCGGCAACCCGACGCGGGTCAACGACAAGATGCTTTCGTTCACCTACGAGCGGCGGTTTGAAGCCCATCCCGACTACAGCGAGCTATGGGGCATACGCAAGGCCATCCGCGAGATCCAGTCCGGCTTCCGGACGAAAAGCCGGAGCGAAAGGGAGACGGAGCGGAACCGGCTGTCGCGCCTGAAATACCGGGCAACGGAACTGGAAATGAAAATAGATGCCGGGCTGTTCGGCGAGGCTCGTGTCATCGCCTGCACTTTGGTGGGAGCGGCCAACCGCCTGCTGGCGGCCCATCATTTCACGACGCTCTTCATTGACGAAGCGGCCCAGGCCATGGAAGCGGCCTGCTGGATTGCCATCGGGAAGGCCGACCGGGTCGTCCTGGCGGGAGATTACCAGCAACTGCCGCCTACCGTCAAATGCCCGGAAGCGGCCCGGGATGGATTAGGACAAACCCTGATGCAAACGATCGCCTTGAATAAGCCGGAGGCCGTCTCCCTGCTCGACTTGCAGTACCGGATGAACGAGACCATCATGCGCTTCCCGTCCCGCTGGTTTTACAACAACCGGCTGAAGGCGGCCCCCGAAGTACGCGGGCGCGGCATCTTGGAATGGGATACGCCTGTCGTATGGACCGACACGGCCGGGTGCGAATACCTGGAGCAGCAGGAAGAAAGCCTGAGCCGGCTCAACAAGCGGGAAGCGGAGCTATTGGTCCTCCAGCTGCAAGTCTATATCGAAAACATTTCCAAAAAACGGGTGCTGGAAGAACAAATCGACTTTGGAATCATCTCTCCCTACAAGGCCCAGGTGTATTGCCTCCGGAGCCTGGTCAAACGGAACGCTTTCTTCAAGCCGTTCCGCAAACTCATCACGATACATACGGTCGATGGCTTTCAAGGGCAGGAACGGGACGTGATCCTCATCAGCTTGGTCCGGGCAAACGAAGCCGGGCAAATCGGTTTCCTCAACGACTTGAGGCGCATGAACGTCGCCATCACCCGCGCAAGGATGAAACTCATCATCATCGGCGACGCTTCCACCCTTTCGCATCATGCGTTCTATCGGAATTTATACCAGTATATCCAAGAAAAAGGGAAGATCATCCAACTGGGTGATACGGC
>CAYRFT010000317.1:0-1947 GCA_964423585.1 uncultured Parabacteroides sp.
AAACGAGACGGCCAAAAACGCCGTGGCCGCGCCTCCGCCCCGGTCAGAGCTGGATGCCGTAGGCCTGCTTGACTTCATCCATCACGAAAGTGGATTCGAGGGAGTCGAGGCTCTCGATCGTCCCCAGCACGTTAAGGAGGAATTCCCGGTAATATTTCATGTCGGGCGCCTGAATCTTGAGCAGGTAATCGTAACTCCCGGAGATATTGTAGCACTCCGTCACTTCCGGTATTTCCCGTATGATGCCCGTGAATTCTTCGGCGATTTCCTTGTTCAAGCGGCGCAGCTTCACCTGGCAGAACACGAGGAACCCGCGGTTGAGCTTCTCCGCGTCCAGCACGGCGACATACTTCTTGATGTATCCCTGCGTCTCCAGCCTCTTCAGGCGTTCGTAAACGGGCGTGGTGGAGAGATGGACGCGCGCGGCCAGTTCTTTTGTCGTCAGGCGGGCGTTTTCCTGCAACGTCTGCAGGATTTGCAAGTCGATCCGATCCAAGTTTCCCATAGAAAAAACATCTATAAACAGCGCCCCAGTTCCCCGGGAACAGGCTGTTTGTTCTATTTACGGATACAAATATAGGCTTTTTCCCCATATTTTGTCCTTTTATTGTCCGATTATCCCTGATATCGTAACTTTGCCGTCAAAATAATCAACAACATTACCAATTAAACATAAAACATTATGGACAGAACAAAGCTACATTTCGAGACATTGCAACTTCATGTCGGGCAAGAACAGGCGGATCCGGCTACCGACGCCCGCGCCGTGCCGATTTACCAAACCACTTCATACGTGTTCCACAACTCGGCGCACGCCGCCGCGCGGTTCGGGCTGCAGGACCCGGGCAACATCTACGGGCGGCTGACCAACAGCACGCAGGGAGTGTTCGAGGAACGTGTGGCCGCCCTCGAAGGGGGCGTGGCCGGACTGGCCGTGGCTACGGGAGCCGCCGCCGTCACGTATGCCTTCGAGAACATCACCCGCGCGGGCGACCACATCGTCTCCGCCAAGACCATCTACGGCGGAAGCTACAACCTCCTCGCCCACACGCTGCCGATATACGGTGTCACAACGACATTCGTCGATCCCGACAGCCCCGCCAACTTTGAAAGGGCCATACAGGAAAACACCAAGGCCCTGTTCATCGAAACGCTGGGGAACCCGAACAGCAACATCATCGACATCGACGCGGTGGCAGAGATCGCCCACCGCCACCGCATCCCGCTCATCATCGACAACACGTTCGGCACGCCCTACCTCCTCCGGCCGATAGAGCACGGGGCGGACATCGTGGTGCATTCCGCCACGAAGTTCATCGGCGGGCACGGCTCGTCGTTGGGAGGCGTCATCGTCGATTCCGGGAAGTTCGACTGGGTGGCATCGGGGAAATTCCCGCAACTGACCGAGCCGGATCCCAGCTATCACGGCATCCGTTTCATCGACGCGGCAGGCGCGGCGGCCTACGTCACCCGCATCCGGGCGACGCTGTTGCGCGACACGGGCGCTACCATCAGCCCCTTCAACGCCTTCATCCTGCTGCAAGGGCTGGAGACGCTGTCGCTGCGGGTCGAACGCCATGTGGAGAACACCCTGAAGATCGTGGAGTTCCTTTCCTCCCATCCGAAAGTGGGGAAAGTCAACCACCCGGCACTGCCCGACCATCCCGACCATGCGCTTTATAAAAGGTACTTCCCGAAAGGCGGCGGCTCCATCTTCACCTTCGAAATAAAGGGAGGCCGCGAAGAGGCGTTCCGCTTCATCGACAGCCTCGAGATTTTCTCGCTGCTTGCCAACGTGGCCGATGTCAAGTCGCTCGTCATCCATCCCGCCAGCACCACCCACTCCCAGCTCAACGACGCGGAACTGGCCGAGCAGGGCATCACGCAGGCGACGGTGCGCCTCTCCATCGGTACGGAACATGTGGACGACCTGATTGCAGACTTGGA
>CAYRFT010000318.1:0-1857 GCA_964423585.1 uncultured Parabacteroides sp.
TATCTTTGCGCCATGAAAACGCATAGACCGGAAGAGTGGTTGCCTACGACCAAAAAAGAGGTGGAAGCGCGCGGCTGGGACTGCTTGGACGTGGTCCTGTTCAGCGGCGATGCGTATGTGGACCATCCGTCGTTCGGCGCCGCCGTGATCGGGCGGACCTTGGAGGCGATGGGACTGCGGGTGGCCGTCGTCCCGCAACCCGACTGGCGTGGGGATTTCCGCGATTTCAAGAAATTGGGCGCGCCCCGCCTGTTCTTCGGCGTGTCTGCCGGGGCGATGGATTCGATGGTCAACCATTACACGGCAAACAAGCGGCTGCGCAGCGACGACGCCTATACGCCCGACCGCCGCACCGGGATGCGGCCCGATTACCCCAGCATCGTTTACACCCGGATTCTGAAGGGGCTTTATCCCGACGTGCCGGTCGTTCTGGGAGGCATCGAAGCCTCCATGCGCCGCCTGACCCACTATGATTACTGGCAGGACCGCCTCCGGCCGGGCATCCTCATCGACAGTCCCGCCGACCTGCTCATCTACGGCATGGGCGAGAAGCCCGTCCGGGAGCTGGTGCGCCGCCTGCAAGCCGGAACGCCCTTCCGCGACATCCGCGACATCCCGCAGACCGTCTATCTCGCAGACGGGTGGCCATCATGCCGGGAGGCGGACGACATCCTCCTCTTCCCACACGAAGAATGCCTGGACGACAAGCTCAAGCAGGCGAAGAATTTCCGCCACATCGAGGAAGAATCGAACAGGCAGCACGCCCGGCGCATCCTGCAGCGTTGCGGCGGGAGGACCATTGTCGTCAATCCTCCTTTCCCGTCCATGACGGAAGCCGAGACGGATGCCGGTTTCGACCTCCCTTATACCCGTCTGCCCCATCCGAAGTACAGGGGAAAGGTAATCCCGGCCTACGAGATGATCAAATTCTCGGTCAATATCCACCGCGGATGTTTCGGCGGCTGCGCCTTCTGCACCATCTCCGCCCACCAGGGCAAGTTCATCGCCTCGCGGAGCAAGGAATCCATCCTGAGAGAGGTCAGGGCCGTCACCGGGATGCCCGGGTTCAAAGGATACTTGAGCGACCTGGGCGGGCCGTCGGCCAACATGTACCGCATGAAAGGCCTGGATCCGGACATCTGCGCCCGATGCGGGAAGCCCTCGTGCATCTCGCCCGAGATCTGCAAGAACCTGAATGCCGACCATGCCCCGCTTTTGGATCTCTATCAGGCTGTCGGCAAGATTCCGGGAATCAAGAAATCCTTCATCGGGAGCGGCGTGCGCTACGACCTGCTCCTCCATCATTACGACAACGATGCCCTCAACCGCTCGGCATGCGAGTATGCGGAGGAGCTGATAGCCCGCCACGTCTCCGGCAGGCTGAAAGTCGCCCCCGAACATACCCAAGACGGGGTGCTGAGGCTGATGCGCAAGCCCTCCTTCACGCTTTTCGGGCAATTCAAGGAGATCTTCGACCGGGTGAACAAGCGGCACGGGCTGGACCAGCAGCTCGTCCCTTATTTCATTTCCGGCCATCCGGGCTGCACCGGGGCCGACATGGCGGAACTGGCCGTCATCACGAAAAACCTCCGCTTCCGGTTGGAGCAGGTGCAAGATTTCACGCCCACGCCGATGACCCTGGCCACCGAGATGTATTATACGGGCTATCATCCTTATACTTTGGAGAAAGTCTATGCGGCACGCACCGGGGAACAGAAGCTGGCCCAGCGGCAGTTCTTCTTCTGGTACAAACCGGAGTATCGGCAACCGATCATGAGGGAGTTGCAGAGGATGAAACGGCGGGATCTGATCGGCAAGCTCTTCCGCAGGAACGGCTGAGCCTCCGGACAAACAAAA
>CAYRFT010000319.1:0-1753 GCA_964423585.1 uncultured Parabacteroides sp.
CACCCTGCAAGCCCCGCGTCACTTCAGCTCTTTAATCTTTATGTTGCAGAAAGAGACTTCATTCCCGTGGTCCTGCAGCAAGACGTGCCCTTTGGGTGCCTCGCCGAAAGGCCCGTTCGCGTTGTATTCCGCGGCCGCATACTTGCTTCCCTTTACCAGTTCCCTGAACTCTTGGCTGCAACGTTCATACTCCAGCACCTTCTTCCCGTTCAGCCAATGCTCCACATGATTATTGGGGAAGACCTTGACAACGGCCGTGTTCCATTCGCCCACGCCATTGAACGAAACACCCTCGCTCTTCTTCAAGTCATACAGGCTGGCCAGCGTGCGGCTGCCCGGATAGGTGGTATATAACTTGGCATCCGGATGGACCGCGTCGTCCAATATCTGGTATTCCAGGCCAAAAGCCGAGCCGTGCTGCTTCTCGCTCTCGGTCACGAAATACTTGATGCCGCTGTTCGCCCCTTCGGTTATCCTGAAATCGACGCTCAGCTCGAACGCCGAATATTCACCCGTCGTGACGATATCGCCCCCATTGGCAGATTCCCCGCCTGTCGAGGCCTCCACCGTGAGGATGCCGTCTTCAATCTTCCAGCCCTTCCCGGGGAAAGCCTCCAGGTGGGCGCCTCTCCACCCGTCGGTCGTTTTGCCGTCGAAGAGCAGGACCCATCCCTCGGCCTTCTCCTCATCCGTCAACTGGTTCCTTACCACTTCTTCCTGCACATTTTCCTGTGCGGCCGCTTCCGGTTGTCCCTTGCCGGCCTTTTGCCCGGAGCAACCCGCGAGAGCCAGAGCTGCCAAACAAATAACTTCTGATTTCATGTCCTTATATATTTAAAACTGTCAATTTCCTTTTGCGCAGAATCAGGCCCGGGGATACTTGCGCCAGAAGCTCCTCCATTTCAACTGCAACACGCCGAACAAGGCCTCGCCGAAGATGGAAGAATTCATCTTGGAGGTGCCCAGGACCCGGTTGATGAAAATGATGGGGACTTCCACCAGCTTGAAGCCGCACTTGTAGGCGGTGAACTTCATCTCTATCTGGAAAGCGTACCCCTTGAAATGAATACGGTCCAGCTCGACCGTCTCCAGGACCTTCCGCCGGTAGCATTTGAAACCCGCCGTCGTGTCGCGAATGTCCATGCCGGTGACAAAACGGACGTAAACGGAGGCAAAGTAAGACATCAACACGCGGCCCAGCGGCCAATTGACCACATTCACCCCGTTGCAATAACGCGAGCCGATCGCCACATCGCCCCCCTGCTCCGTGCAGGCGGCGTACAGGCGGGGCAAATCCTCGGGGTTGTGGCTGAAATCGGCATCCATCTCGAAGATATAGTCGTATTTATGCCCTATGGCCCATCGGAAACCGCAGATATAAGCCGTCCCCAGCCCCTGCTTGCCCTCGCGCTCGACGAGGAACAGGCGGCCGGGAAATTCCTCCTGCAACGACTTCACGATAGAGGCCGTCCCGTCTGGCGACCCGTCGTCGATAATCAAGACATGGAACTCCTTCTCCAGGGCGAACACCGCCCGGATGATGTTCCCGACATTTTCTTTTTCGTTGTAAGTAGGTATAATAACGACGCTATCCGACATGTGTTTTGATGTTTTAGTTTTTGTCCCGCAAATATAGGCAATATGTTTGGATATGGCGATGCAAACCCGACTTTTTTGGCTTCCCTCCGACGGGAAGAAAAGGCAGGGCGGGAACGGCATGTCCCGAGGGGTGGGACAAGCAAAATCCGGGTGG
>CAYRFT010000320.1:0-1744 GCA_964423585.1 uncultured Parabacteroides sp.
GTTTTGAAAGAATAATCTGCCGGTCGTTGATCGTGTAGGTTACATCCGTGTCCTTGAATATTTGTTCCAGGATGTTTTCCACCCGTTGGTTGTTCAAGTTGACGGACACTTTTCTATTTACATCGATCGTTTCATCCAAATAGAAAAAGATGAACTCGCTATGCTGCTCGATGTAATCAAACACTTCCTTTACGGATTTGTCTTGCACGGAAATCGAGAGGGTCGTTTTCTGCGAGTAGCTGTCTGTCGCGAAACCGGCTTCCATTCCCAGTACCAGGCATAATGTGATTAGCTTCAATGCTCTAAACCTTTTTGATTTTAAATAAATGTTCATATCTTTGTGTTATTCTTACTGTTAATATATTTTATTAGCGTAAAATGTTTCTTCGGCCGGGCGATATGGGGGTATTGCCCGGCCTGTTTTCCTTTCTTCGATTGTTCTCATTCCATAGGCATTTCAATTTAAAGGTTCATACTTGATGATTATTTGTTCATGATCATGTTCCACTTTGATGGGGGCTGCCTGTGACAAGTTCTCCAAGACGTCATCCACGCGGTCTTTCAAGTCCAGCTTTCCGCTGCAGCTCAATGCCCCCGCCTTTTCATCGCAGGCAATCGATACGGCATAATAGCGCGACAACCGCTTGAAAAGGACCGACAACTGCTGTCCGGCGAACTGGTAATACCCGTTTTTCCAGGAGGTATAGTCGGAGGCCTCCACGTCTTTCACGGAGGTTTCGTCCGTCTGCCTGTCGTACTCGTACAATTCATCCGGCGTCAACACGGCAGCCGGGTGCGCTTGCGCCCGGACTTCCACCCGCCCTTCCGCCAAGACGACTTGCTGCCTGTCATCCTCGGGATACGCGCAGACGTTGAAGCTCGTTCCCAGCACGCGGACAGACATCTGCCCGGTCTTCACGTAAAACGGCATGTCCGGGTTCCGCGTCACCTCCAAGTAAACTTCCCCGTCCACGTAGATTTCCCTTTTGTCGCCCTTGAACAAGCGGGGGTATATTACTTTCGTCGATGAATTGACCCATAGCCTCGTCCCGTCCGACAGGGTCAGGAAAGAACGTTTCCCGGCAGGGACGATCAATTTGTCCAACAGGATTTCCTTCTCGCCTTCGCAGGCAGGTTGTTCCCGCACGCTTTCCGAATTGACGCGGACCTCCCCGTTCTCGTTGTATGATATGCGGCTTTCCTCTTCCGGTATCGTGACCCGGCCCTCGTCCGAGAAGAGCAGTTGCACGTCCCCGCCTCCCTTTTCCGCAGGCAAGCCGGCGATGATGGCCTGGTAATCTGTTTCTTTTTCCGGCAAGAGCCAGGGAAGCGCCACGGCCAAGGCGACGACGGCCGCCGCTGCCGCCGTTATCCAATGCCGGAGCAACCGGGACTGTCTCTTCTTCCGGTTTTCCCGTTGGATGTTCATCCACAGTCCCGACACTTCCGATGCGGGAAGAAGCGGGCGGCGCGAGCCTTCCCTGAAGCGTTCCATCACGGCGCGCGCCATCCGCATTTCTCTTGCCAGCGAAGAATCGTCCCGTTCCAAACCCGACCAGAAAGCGTGCGCCCTTTCCGTGGGATGCAACACGGAACGGACGAAAAAGTCGTCATTCAGCAATTGTTCAGCCGTGTATCCGGCATAATTCTTGTCCATTTTGTTCCTTTTTTGCTTACAGGAGCAAGAAGACGGCGTTTTATACTCACTTGGAAGAGGTTTTTTTCAAAAATCTGTCCTATAAAG
>CAYRFT010000321.1:0-1619 GCA_964423585.1 uncultured Parabacteroides sp.
GTTAATAAATACGGCGTAAATATACGAAAAGAAACGGACTGCGCAACCCCTCCGCCGAAAAAAAACGGAGGGAGGGCGGCCCTACACGTTGTAATACTGCTCCCAGCCCTTGCGCGGCGGCTCGCCCACAAGCAGCGAGTTCGCGAAGGCGTCGTTGGTGATCTGCTTGGTGTCGCGGTCGAACACCAGCTTGCGGTTCAGCCGCTGCGCCATCACGCCGAGGCAGAAGACCTGGCTCAGGGGCCCCGCCACCTCGAAGGGCGAGCGCGTCTTCTCCTTCCCCTGGCAGGCCAGCAGGAAGTTGGCGAAGTGGTTCGACGGGCTTTGGGGGACCTCCGGCAGGCGCGGGGCCACCTCCCGTGCCTTCTCTTCCGGGATGACCGACAAGGTGCTGCCATGCGACCCTCCCTTGAAGGTCAGCGTCTTGGTGTAGATCTCCTTGCCCGGGTTGAGCTGGGCGGGCTGCAGCTTGCCTCCTGCCACCGTGGGGATGTCCGGGTCAATCTCCGAGACGCCGTAGCCTTCGGGCACGGGCGGGATATTGTCCAACCCGTCGTACCAGGTCACGTCAACCGCCGGCATGCCGCCCCTTTCGGGGAAGCGGAACAGGAGGGTGGAAGACATCGGGTAGAAGAAGGGGTTGTGGTCTTTCAGGTAGAGCGGGTTGACCTCCGAGGGCAGGCCGAGGTCGAGGAACTCGTGCGCCGTGTCGAGGATATGCGCCCCCCAGTCGCCCAGCGCCCCCATGCCGAAGTCGTACCAGCAACGCCACTGCCCGAGGTGGTAGTCGTGGTTGTAGGCGTGGTAAGGGCATACGCCCAGCCACGTGTCCCAGTCCATCGTCTCGGGGACGGGCTCGGCCGAGGGCATGTGCTTGATGCGGGGGTTCCAGCCGTGCCAGCGGCGGGGGCTGTTCATGTGCGCCGTGATGGCCGTCACGTCTTTGATGATGCCGGCCTCCTTCCACGCCTTGAACTGGAAGTAGTTGGCCTCGGAGTGGCCCTGGTTGCCCATCTGCGTGACCACGCCGTACTTCCTCGCCGCCCGCATCATGATCTCTATCTCGTTGAAGGTGCGCGCCATCGGCTTCTCCACATAGACATGCTTGCCGTGCGCCATGGCCTCTATCGCTATCGGGAAGTGCGCATGGTCGGGCACTCCCACCGTGACGGCGTCGATCTCGCCCGCCATCCGGTCGAACATCTGCCGGAAGTCCTGGAAGCGCGGCGCCTTCGGGAACATCGAGATGATCTCCTGCGTATGGGCGGCCCCCATGTCCACGTCGCAGAGGGCGACGACGTTGCACAGGCCTGTACGGTACAACTCTTTGGCTATTTCGCCGCCCCGGTTCCCAATGCCGATGAAGGCGATGTTCACGCGGTCGTTGGCGCCGGCAAACGGGATACGGGGCATGGCGCCCGCCTCTGCCGGAAAGCGGAAGGATGGAATGACTGAAGCGGCCGACAACGCCAGCGCGCCCTTCAGGAACTCTCGTCGGGATATTTCTGAATGCTTCATGATTAAAGGAATGATTTACTGTTATTGATACTGCCTGCAAAAGTAGCTATTTCCATTCAATTCCCCCAAACATTCCGGGAAAAAGCGGGCAGGACGGATGA
>CAYRFT010000322.1:0-1617 GCA_964423585.1 uncultured Parabacteroides sp.
GCAAGGTTGGAAAAGCCTTTTCTTGCGTTTCCGGGGCCGCGGGACTGCCGGAACAAATTGGACAAAAAGAAAAAAGAAGGAAAATATGGAGAAAGAACATCCGCATATTGAAATCATGGACACGACGTTGCGCGACGGCGAGCAGACCAGCGGCGTCTCGTTCGTGCCCCACGAGAAACTGATGATCGCCCGCCTCCTGCTCGAGGATTTGAAGGTGGACCGGGTGGAGGTGGCCTCGGCGCGCGTCTCGGAAGGCGAGCACAATGCCGTGAGGATAATCTGCGACTGGGCGGCGAGGCGGGGCCACCTGCGGCAAGTGGAGGTGCTGGGCTTCGTTGACTTGAACCTGTCGGCCGACTGGATCTCCGAGGCGGGATGCAGGACCCTCAACCTGCTGTGCAAGGGCTCGGAGAAGCATTGCAGGTGCCAGTTGAAGAAGACGCCCGAAGAACACATCGCCGACATCGCCGCGACGGTCTCGTATGCCGTGCGGAAGGGATTGGAGGTGAACGTCTATCTCGAGGACTGGAGCGGCGGGATGAAAGACTCGCCCGCCTATGTCGCCCGCCTGATGGACGCGCTCGCCGCCATGCCTGTCCGCCGCTTCATGCTGCCTGACACGCTGGGCATCCTGAATCCCTTGCAGGTGATAGAGTACATGCGCAAGATGAAAAAGCGGTACCCCGGCGTGCATTTCGACTTCCACGCCCACAACGACTACGACCTGGCGGTGAGCAACGTGCTGGCGGCCGTCTTGAGCGGGGTCAAGGGCCTGCACACGACGATCAACGGCTTGGGCGAACGGGCGGGCAACGCTCCTTTGGCAAGCGTGCAGGCCATATTGAAGGACCATTTCCAGGCCGTCACGAACATCGACGAGAGCCGCCTGAACGATGTCAGCCGCGTCGTCGAATCGTATTCCGGCATCTCGATCCCGGTCAACAAGCCTATCGTGGGAGAGAACGTCTTCACGCAAGTGGCAGGGGTGCATGCCGACGGCGACAACAAGAACAATCTCTACTGCAACGACCTCCTTCCCGAGCGCTTCGGGCGCAAGCGCGAGTACGCGCTGGGAAAGAACAGCGGCAAGGCAAACATCCGGAAGAACCTGGAGGCGTTGGGACTGGAATTGGACGAGGAGTCGATGCGCCGGGTGACGGAGCGCATCATCGAGCTGGGCGACAAAAAGGAACTCGTCACTCCCGAAGACCTCCCTTACATCATCAGCGACGTGCTGAAGCACAGGGTCGTCGGCGAGAAGGTGAAACTGAAGAGTTACATCGTCAACCTCGCCTACGGGTTGAAGCCCGTGGCCTCGCTGAAGATCGAAATAGACGGGAAGGAATACGAGGTGAGTTCGAGCGGCGACGGCCAGTACGACGCATTCGTCCGCGCCCTGCGGAAAGTCTATAAGGAGACGTTGGGAAGGAAATTCCCGATGCTGACCAACTATGCGGTGTCCATTCCGCCGGGAGGGCGTACCGACGCTTTCGTGCAGACCGTCATCACGTGGAGTTTCGCGGGGAAGGTATTCCGTACCCGGGGCTTGGACGCCGACCAGACGGAGGCGGCCATCAAGGCCACCATCAAAATGTTGAATATGATAGAAGAGTAATC